>CAZXVY010000028.1:0-15528 GCA_964644115.1 uncultured Terriglobales bacterium | reverse complement strand
CCCGCCTTGCGGGGCGCAGCCGAGGGATCTTGGTTTTAGCTTGCTAACGGCCTGGACTCTTGCACTCTCTGTGTCTCTGCACCGGTGCGTTGAGGATTCATACCGCAACGCTTCCCGCCTACTTGATCCGCTGGAACTCCATCACTTCGTTCGTCACCTTGTCGCCCTGCTTCATGCGCAGGCTCACCACCAGGACATTCGGAGAACGAAGCTCATAGGTCAGCCAGTCGAACACGGCCTTGTTCTTCTCCAGGCTGGTGAGCGGGCTAACCAGGGACTTGTCTTTCTCTTCCCATCCGATCAGTCCCTTGTTGAAGTGCTTGAGGCGCAGGTAGAGGCCTTCCGGCGTCTGCTCGATGACCAGGAACTCGTAGAACTGTACTTTGCCGTCTTTGATGAAGCGGTAGCTGGCCATCATGTTGTCGCCCACGGGCGCGGACCAGCATTCGTCCATTTCTCCGCCCCAGTGCGTGGCCTTCCAGCATCCCGTCATGAAGGCAAGGTCTTCGAGTTTACCCGGCACCGGCTTCTTCACTTCCGGCGCAGGATCCTCGGCCAGAGGGAAAGCGGTGAGGCCGATCACCAAGGCGAGAACCAGGCAGAGTCGCTGCATATTTCCTCCTGAGTTTTTGGTTTTCATTGCCGCGGCGCGACTCCGATGAGCGGGATGTCGCGGCGCTCCCGCTCACTGCCTCGGTAAGACTCCTGAAGACTTTCAGCAATCGTACTGCGCTGTCACTCATATCGCAACGCCTCCGCCCGGCCGGCCCTGAACGTAATGGGCGGTCTGGACTATTTCTGGGCCAGGCTGGCCAGCACTTCTTCGGCTTCTTTGCGTACTTTCGGATCCGAATCGTTGCGAGCCTTGGTGAGGGCGCTCTCCGCTCGTGATTTCCCGCCCTTTAGTGCACCCTGACTGCCCATGAACCCCAGAATCCTCACATAGGCCGAGCGGATCTTGGCATCTTTGTCGTTTTCCACCATGTAGCAGATGCAGGGAATGGTGGACGGGCCGACCCTTCTCAAGACATTCGCCCAGATCACAAGATCTGCCGGGTCAACTTTCTCACCTGTTGCAGTGCGAAAGATGGCGTAGCTAACGAGAACTGCGTCCTCCTGAGCAATTTCCGCCAGAGCCGTGGTAACCGTCGCGGGGTAGCTTCCATCGAGCACAACTTCGAATACATTCTGGCCCTGCAGCGACAGGTAGAGCGGTGTGATCGCACCCGCCGCTGCCGGTCCCATCTTGCCCAGCGAGGCGGCCGCCGCCTCCCGTGTCCCCAATTTCGAGTCCCAAAGCTGCTGAACCAGGGCTGACACCTTGGGATCGTTCAACTCCTTCTTGGAGGCCACTCTCTTTACGAGGCACGGCCTGTCAATGCTTTTGGGGGACTCGTCTGTGCTTTTGGACGACTCGTCCTCGCGCGTGGATCTGCAGCCACCCAGCAAGGCCACCAGAAGGAAGACCGTCGCGATGCGTGCACCAAGTCGCGGAACTCTCATGGTCAGTGCCCCTTTCTAGAAACCTGATTTTGCCACATGGACCCCTCACTCGTAGCGCAACGCCTCCGCGGGCAGCACCCGCGCCGCCGACCATGACGGATACAGCGTGGCCACAAACGAAATCCCGACAGCCACCAACGCGACGATGACTCCGTCCATCGCTCGCGGCACGAAGGGAACGTAGTCAATGGCGTAAATTTCGGGCGAGAGCGAGATCCAGCGGTAGTGTCCCCCGGCCCAGGAGAGCGCGTAGCCCAGCGCCAGGCCGAGCGCCGTTCCCACCACGCCGATCAGCATTCCCTGCAGGATGAAGATGCGGCGCACCTGCGCGCGCCGGGCACCCAGGGACATCAGAACCGCGATGTCGCGCGTCTTCTCCATCACCATCATGATCAGCGAGATCAGAATGTTCAGCGCCGCCACCGTCACAATCAGCCCGATAGTGATGAAGGTCACCACGCGCTCCAGGCGCAGGGCGCGGAACAGCGCCCGGTTCTGCTCCATCCAGTTGGTGGAGCCGAACCCCTGGCCCGCCGCCCGCTCCAGCGACGCGCCGATTTCCCCGGCGCGGTAAATGTCGTCCACCTTGAACTCGATCACGGTGACCACGTCGCCCAGCCCGAACAGCCGCTGCGCGTCTTCCAGGCGGGTGAACGCCCACGCCGTGTCGTAGTCGTAGAAGCCGGAGTCGAAGATGCCGGTAACATGAAATCGAATATATTTCGGGACGATGCCGAAGGGCGTCAGCTCGCCCTGCGGACTGGTCACCAGCACCACCGACCCCACGGTCGCGCCCAGTTCCTGCGCTAACCCTTTGCCGAGAAGAATCGGCGCCATTTCGGAGCGCCGGTCCCAGGGAGGAGTGGCATTGTCTCCATTACTCGGCGCCGCTTCCCTTCCCGGCGCAGCATCCTGATTTGCGGACGCAGCGCCGTCTCCTGCCGCCGGCTTCTCGGTCAGTGTCGCTGCCGAGCCCAGCTTCACCGCTCCCAGCAGGTCGCTGACCTTGCTCTCGTACTCCGGCAGCACGCCTTTCAGGACTACGCCTTTAGCGCGCGCCCCGCGCGACACCAGCACCTGCTCGTAAATCGCCGGCGCCGCCGCCAGCACGTGCGGCTGTGCGCTCAAGCGCACCAGTTCCGCGCGCCATTCAGGAATGCCGCCGCCCTCCAGCCGCAGCAGGCTCACGTGCGCCGATGCTCCCAGCAGCCGCTGCTGCAGGTCCTGGCGGAAGCCGTTGTTGATGGCCAGCGCGATGATCAGCGACGCCACCCCCGCCGCCACTCCCACCACGGAGATCCCGGTGATCACACTGATCACTGCCTGGCGTCTTTTCGCCCGCAGGTACCGCGCCGCGATGAAAAACTCGAATCGCATCTTAGCTCTTAGCTCTTAGCCCCTGGCTCATAGCTCTAGGTTTCTTAGTCTTTGGCCTTCGTATTGCCTTCGTGTCCTTGGTGGTTTGCTTTTTTTCAAAATCGTCAATCGTCAATCATCAATCGCCAATTCTTCTCCGTCCCTGCGTCTCTGCGCTGACGCTCGTCAGAACCGCGGCAGCAACACCGGCACCCTTTTCTTGTACTCCCGAAACTCTTCCCCGAATCGGTGCTCGAGTTCTTTCTCCTCCAAGCGGATCATGAACACGCCGGTGACTACGGCGAAGGCGAGCAGAACGAAGCATGCGGCCAGACCGCTGCCCACCGTCCAGCCGGTCATCATCAGCAGATGGCCCACGTAAAGCGGATGGCGCACGCGCCCGTGCATGCCGGTAGTGACCAGTTTCTGTTCGTGTTTCTCCGGCTGCACTTCCGCCCGGCCCATGATCTGCTCGCCACTGATGTGTTTTCGTGAGCCGCGGTAAAAGACGATTGCGCCCGCGGCGAAGAGAACGAAGAAGCCCCAAGCCCAGGGAGCGTCGTACAGGCGGACGCTACGCCATCGCCAGGTCGCGGCCGCAGCGGCAAGGATCATCATCAGCCACGCCGGCAGGATCACCCGGTAGGGCGACGCATGCTTCCGCCAGTACTCCGGAACCGGATGGATGATCAGCCAAAAGGAGGGAATGGTGGCATACCAGCAGACGAAGATCCAGGCGAGCGTGTCCGCCAGGGTTCGCCAGGTCACTTGACGACCGCTTTCGCCGCCCCCATGTTCTCGAAGCGGTCGTACACGCGCACCACCACCACGTGCTCTCCGCCGCCCGGCGCCAGGGGGACGGAGAAGTCGTAGCTTTCCGTGGGGGAATCGGCGATTTGCCCGGCCGGCTCGACGCGTTGCCAATCGCCCGCATCCAGGGAGTACTCCGCGCGCAGAATCGGCGAGTAGGTATCCACGGCCCGGAAGCTCACGCGCGCATTTGCGCTCTGCGCGGTGGCCGCCAGGCCCTCGACCCGCGGAGGCGTGGCGTCCACTTCGAAGTGGGCGCTTTCCTTCTCGTGGCTCAGCGCGTCTTCCGCCGGATTCGACGGAGCATCCGACGCCGCCACCTTCAGCGTGTATCCGCCGTCGGGCAGCAAGCCGGCTTCCCAGGAGTAGAACTTTTCCTCGATCTTGTCTTTGAGCAGCTTCCAGTTCTTCTCACCGTCTCCGCGGTAGAAGACGGAGTAGGTCATGGGGTCGTCGTTTTCGTCCTTGACGGCCCAGCGCGCTGAGATCCACCCCCGGTCGCGCACTCCCGAGGGCGTGGGCTCGAAGCGCGGAGCCGCAGGGTTCGGCGCCGCTTGCCCCACCGAAATGTTCACCGACTCCTGCTGTGCTTTCATCACCTGGGGAAAGCGCGCGCCCACCTGCACTGCCACCTCATCCACCTGGGGCGCGACGTTCTTGGGACGATAGCTCACCAGCACGCTCTCCAGACGTCCCGGGCGCGGGCTGCTGCTGAGCACCACCTTCCACTGCAGAAAGCGCGCCGGCGGCGCTTCGATGGTGCTGCCCTTCGCCGGATCCGACTTCTTCCACGGACTCCAGTTGCGGTCGGGGTTGTCCACGTTGCCGCTGCGCACGAACATCTCATAGTCGCCCGTGCCGCGCACTTCCACTCGCCCCCAGCGGGAAAAGATTTTCGCGTCGAAGACGTCGCTCTCGAAGCGCGCTTCCGCCGAGGCCTTGGCCGGCGCGGCCAGGCGAAACACCTTGCCCAGGTTGCCGGTGGCGGCAAACAGGCCGCCGTCGGGCGCCGGCGCGAACGCCGTCACCTGGTTGGCGCTGGCCCTGAGCAGGTCGGCGTACTCGCCGCCGGCTTCGATGGCGAACACCCGCCCCTGGTTGCCCGTGCCCGCCAGCAGCCTTCCGTCGGCGGCGAAGGCCAGGGCATACACCAAGTGTTCGCGCGAGCCCCAGAGCGTGCGCGGCGATCCGTCGGCCGCGATGCGGTACACCTCCGACCCGCCCGGGGCCGCGGATGGTCCCGCAGAAACCAGCGGTAGGGGAGGTGGCGGCGCAGGGGTGGCAACGGTGATGGCGCCCCCGCCGGTCACCGTCGTCCCCATCACGGCGCCGGTCACCGCCGGAATCTGCGGCGTCGAAGGTGTGGCGCCGGTGCGCTTCTCCCCCAACCCGGCGGCGTAAAGATTCCCTGCCGCGTCCGCAGCCAGCGCCGTGATTTCGCGCTTGGCGGCGCTGTAGAGGACAAACGCCTCACCCGCAGGCGATATGCGGTAGATGAGTCCGCTGCCGTCGGAGCCTGCGATCAAGTTGCCGGCGCGGTCCATGGTCAGCGAGCGAATGTGCCCTTCGTCGCTCTTGAAGAACACCGCGCCCTGGCCGCCGGCCTCTACCCGGAAGATTTCTCCCTTGTCGCCGGTGGCCACGTACATTCTTCCAGCCGCGTCCAGCAGCAGGTCCCAGATGTATTTGGTTTTGGGATCGAAGAACACGCTGAAGGAGTAGTCCGCATCCACCGGAGCTTCAGGCTGCGCTTCGGCGGCGGCAGGCGGCGCGGCCGCCGGCTTTTTCTCCGCCGCGCTGCCCTGCTCTCCCGCCTTCTTCTCTGCGGAGGGAACACTGGCGCCGGCTTTGCCGCGCTCAATCTTGTACACCTTGCCGTCGGGCGAAGTGGCGGCGTACACCACGCCGCTCTGGTCCACGGCCAGCGCTTGCACCTGCAGCTCTTGCGGACGGAAAACCACGGTGACTTTGCCGTCGGCGGTGATGCGATACACGCGCGCCGGCGATCCCGCCGCCGCGAAGACGTTGCCCTGCCCGTCGGAAACCAGGTCCCAGAGGTAGCTGGAGGGGGTGGTGGCCAGCGCCTGGAAACTGGGCGCGGGCGACAGGCTGCCGTCGCTGCCGATGGCCACGCCGTGGGCCGTGCCCTTGGAAAATTCTTCCAGCTTCGACTGCTGCCAGGTGCGCGTGCCTTCACCGAAGGCCGGTGCGGCGACAGCCGACAAGAGGAAAAGGAAAACGGAGAGACGCAAAATCGGCATTTTCATAGAGGAAAATCGTCAATGGTCAATGATGCAATCGTCAATCTACTTCACCATCACGCTCAGCACCTGGGCGCCGCTCACCGCGTAGTCCAGCGCGGTGGAGGACTCGTCCACCGACGACTCGCTCATCACCACCATGTCGCGGGTGCCGCGCAGGCCGTCCATCACGTTAATCACGGAAAGCGGCAGCGTGGGCATTACCTTGTCTTCCACCACGGCCTGCGGATTGGCCTGCAGCACGGCAACGTACAGCCGGTGATTGACGCGCTCCTTGTTGAGCGCCGCGATGGTGGCTGCCAGGTCGAACTGGCGGCCCTGCGGGTTCAGGTTGCGCATGCGGTCCAGAGTGTCGCCGTCGCTCACCAGGATGCGCATGGGGCCGCGCGGGGCGGAGGCGGGAATGCGCACGGAAATCTGGCGCAGTATGCGCTCCCCGCGATAGGGGCGCAGCACCGCCTCGATCACGATCAGGTCGCCGGGCCGGGCTTCCACCACGTCGGTGCGCGCGCTTTCCAGGCGCGCCCAGCGGCGCTCCGGCAGGAGTTCGAAATCCAGCTCCACTCCTTCGACCTTGGGTTCCGCCCAGGGATTGTTGTAAATGCGCGCAAAGCGCTGGCCCAGGGTGGCGGCGATGCCCTGCGCCGTGGACTGGGTCTCGTGGGGAGCAAAGATGTCCTGCATGCCGACCACCGCGTGGCCCCGCACCTGGATCGTGCCCTTCATGCGAAAACTCACGTCCTCGCCATACTCGTTGGCGCCGCGCAGCGCGTTGAACACCGTGACCATCACCGCCAGCGGGGTGATGCGCGCGTTGTTCAGCACTTCGAAGCGGTAGCTCTTGATCTCGCCGCCGTTTTTCAGGCTCAGCGTCACCGGCACCATCTCCGCCTTCCGGCCCAGGTGCCCCAGCACTCCGGCGAGCCGGTCTTGCACCAGCGCCCCCGCGGTTTCCGTGGCTTGCATGATCTTGAAGGACGCCATGTCCGAGGCCACCGTGGCCAGCACGCGCGCTTTGGTGAGCGGCAGGTCCACGCGCCCGAAGTGCAGCAGCGGATGCCCGCAAGCCAGCAGCCGCTCCGCGTCCACCAGGGTGACGGTGCAGCCCGCGGCGATGTTCAGGTCGCCGCGCACCAGCACCATGCTCACCGCCGACCCCGGCTCCAGCGGCTCCGGCTGCTTTTCCTCTTCCACCGAACCCGCACCCATCACCGGCACGATGCCCGCCTCGGCAAACTGCGAGGCAAAGTGCTTCACCGTCTCCTCGCGAAATCCGGAAAACACCAGGGGCGCTTCGATGGGCCGCAAGTGCTGGCGGTAGAGTTCGACTTCGCGTTCGCCCAGGCCGGGCCCGGCGACCTCCGCCGGCGCAACCCTGGGAGCCCGGGCGACATGGGTCGCCGGCGCCGGACTGGTATCCTGCTCCGAAATCTCCAGCATGTCCGCGATGGGAGTAAGTCCGGCGATAGGCTGCTTGTTGAAGATTCCGATGCGGTAGGCCAGCGCGCCCACCAGCTTATCGTCGATGTACACCGGGCTGCCGCTCATGCCGGCGACTACCCCCGTGAACTCCACCTTCTCGCCGTGCAGGCGCACCAGGATCACGTGCTTGCGCGGGCCGATCACGTTCTTCAGCACGCCCAGGACTTCCACTTCCATCTTCTCCGGGCGCACCCCCTCAAACACCGTGTAAGCCACGCCCCGCATGCCCGGGAGCACTTCTTCCACCGGCATCACCTTGGGCGCTTGAGCCGCCGTGCCCACCACCAGGGCCAGGCAAGCCACGGGCAACAGAACGCTGGAAAGGAATCTCGGATTCACACCGCGGGGCTTCATACCGCGCATACCGCCTCTCACTGCTACTACTCTAGCAGCCTTGGGCAGCCGTTCCGCCGCTTTCATGAAACCTGCTAACAATATCTCTCCTCCCTGCATCTATACTTAGAGGGTTCAACCTCCGGGAAGGTTAGCTCATGCGAATCCGTACTCTCGCTGCCCCCGCCTTGTTCTTCGCGCTGGCCCTTGGCTTCGTGTTGGCTTCCGGCACTCTGGCGCCGGCGCGCGCGCAGTCCGGCCAGGAATCGTCCAGCCAGGAACAAGACTCGAAGGCCAAACCCACGCAGGAGCCGCCACCGGCCGCGGGCGGGCCTTCGACCGACGTGGGCCCCATGGCCATCCCCAGCAAGAAGGAGGAGCCGCCTCCGGCGCAGCCGCCGCGCCGCCGCGCTCCCGACGACCTGCCGGACTACTCGCTGCGGGTGGACTCCCCGCTGGTGAACGTAGACGTGACCGTGGTGACCAAGGACGGGCAGTTCGTTCCCAATCTGAAGAAGGAGCACTTCCGCGTACTGGAGGACGGCGTGCCGCAAACCGTCACCGCCTTCCAGAAGGGCGAAGCTCCCATTACCGCGGTGCTGGTGGTGGAATTCGCCTCCACCTACGGGTCTTTCATTTACGACGCGCTACGAGCCTCCTATCATTTCGCCGACTCGCTCAAGCCCAATGACTGGGTGGCCGTGGTGGCCTTCGACATGAAGTCCACCATCCTGGTGGACTTTACCCAGGACAAGCGCGCCATCTTCAACGCCCTGGGTTCGCTGCGTATGCCCGGCTTCAGCGAAACCAACGTCTTCGACGCCCTTTACGACACTCTCGACCGGGTGGACGGCATCGAAGGCCGCAAGTACATCATCCTGGTTTCCCGCGGCATTGATACCTTCAGCAAGCTCACTCTTGACCGCACCCTGAAAAAAGTGAAGGACGCGCACAATGTCACCATCTTCACCATCTCCACCGGGGAAGCCTTGCGCATGTATTTCGAGAGCCGCGGCCTCATCGGCCCCATCACCAGCCTCGACTTCCTCCAGGCCGACAACCAGATGAAGCATTTCGCCACCATGACCGGCGGCCGCTGGTACAAGCCCCGCTTCGAGGGACAGTTTCCGGAAATCTTCCGCGAAATCGCCGACGTCACCCGCAACCAGTACACCCTGGCCTACAAGCCCACCAACTCCACCCAGGACGGCACCTACCGCAAGATCAAGGTCCAGCTCATTGCCCCCGACGGCAGTGGCCCGCTCAAGGTCATGAACGAGAAGAACACCAAGGAAGTGAAAGTGCAGGTCGTCGCCCGCGAGGGCTACACCGCCCGGCGCACGGTGGAGTAGGCACGGATTGACGATTGCAGATTGATGATTGCCGATTGTCCGCAGATGGTTCGATGGACAAATCCAATCGTCAATCTGCAATCGTCAATCTACAATCCTCAGCTCCCAACTCTGATATCCTCCGTGAGCTTTTCCCATGAATCCCATCCTGCTCAGCGTGCTGCTGGGGCTGACGGCGGCCGCGGCCAACACTTTCGGCGGCGCCATCATCGTCCAGAAACACTGGGAGCGAAGCTACCTGAAGTACTTCATCGCTCTGGGCGCGGGATTCATGCTGGCCACCGCGCTGGTGGAGATGATTCCCGAAGGCCTCCACCTCAGCGGGCGCACCAGCCTGATGTACGTGCTGGCCGGCTATCTGCTGGTGCATTTTTTCGAGCACACCCTGGCCCCGCATTTCCACTTCGGCGAAGAGACCCACGCCCACGAGTTTGCCCAGGCGCACAAGGGCTACTCGGTGCTGCTGGGACTGCTGATCCACACTTTCTTTGACGGCATCGCCATCGCCTCCGGGTTTCTGGTGTCGCAGTGGCTGGGTTGGGTGATTTTCGTAGCTGTGTTCCTGCACAAAGTGCCGGAGGGTTTCACCGTGGCCTCGGTGATGCTGGCCAGCGGCAAGAGCCGGGGCGTGGCTTGGGGCGCCTCCGCCATGCTGGGCGCGGCCACCCTGGCCGGAGTGCTGGTCATGGTGCTGTTCCGCAACTTCGTGGGCGCCGCCCTGCCGCTTTCCGCCGGCGTCACGCTCTATGTGGCCGCCTCCGACCTGATTCCGGAAGTGAACCGCGAGCCCGGCATCCGCATGGCTCTGGTAGTGTTTCTGGGCGTGGGACTGTTGTTCCTGCTGGACGCCGCATTTCGCATGCACTGAACCCGTAACTCGGTACTCGCAACTCGGTACTCACATGAAGACCGGCATCATCGGCCTCCCGCAAGTCGGCAAGACGTCGCTGTTCAAAATCCTCACCCGCGCCCATCTGGACGCGCATGGCAATCCCCGCGAGGCGCACTTGGGAGTGGCCAAGGTGCCGGACGAGCGCCTGGACAAGCTGGCGGCGCTCTACAACCCGCGCAAGACGGTGCACGCTTCGCTGGAGTACGTGGACGTGGCCGCCATCGGCCAGGAGGCGCTGAAGGAAACCGCCTACGCCTCCAGTCTGCGCAACGTGGATGCGCTCGCCCACGTCGTCCGCGCCTTCGACGATCCCTCCATCGCGCACGTGGGCGAGATCAATCCCCAGCGCGATCTGCGCAACGTGGACTTCGATCTCATGGTCAACGACCTGGGCCAGATGGAGAAACGCCTGGAGCGCGTGGAAAAGGACCTGAAGAAGATGCGTTCCCCTGACCTCGAGAAGGAGCAGGCGCTGCTGCTGCGCGCCAAGGCCCACCTGGAAAAGGACCTGCCCTTGCGCGAAATGGAGATGACGCCCGAGGACAAGAAGCGCCTACGCGGGTTCATGTTTCTGAGCGAGAAACCGCTGCTCGCGGTGCTGAACCTGAGCGAGACCGCGGACCTGGGCGCTGCCCTGGAAGGCGCCGCGGCCCGGTTCGGGCTCGCGGCCGCTGGTCCCCAGGCCGCGGTCACCGCGGTCTGCGGCAAGGTGGAGGCCGAACTGGCGGAGATGTCCGACGCCGAAGCCGCGGACTTCCTCTCCAGCTACGGTCTGAAGGAAAGCGGGCTGGTGCGCCTGATCCGCAAGACCTACGAGTTGCTGGGGCTGATTTCTTTTTTCACCGTGGGCGAAGACGAATGCCGCGCTTGGACGGTGCCCCGCGGCTCCCGCGCCGTGGAATGCGCCGGCGCCATCCACTCCGACCTCGCTAAACACTTCATCCGCGCCGAAACCATCCGCTGGGATGCCCTCCTGGCCGCAGGCTCGGAAGCCGGCGCCCGCGCCGCCGGCACCCTCCGCCTCGAAGGCAAGGACTACATCGTCCACGACGGCGACGTGGTCCACGTCCGGCATAGCGGGTGAAGTACAGCAATAAGCAATAAGCAATAGGCAATGAGCAGTAAGCATTGAGCAGTGGGCCGTCGGCCGTAGTGAGCAGTGTGCATGTTGCTTACTGCTTATTGCTTACTGCTTATTGCTTCTTCGCTGACCGCTGAGTGCTGAGTGCTGGCTCACACCGGCACGGCCACGCTCTCCACAATGTCCTTCAGGATCTGGTCGGCCTGTTCGGACTTCTTCAGCGTGGAAGCGTAGCGCGCGCTGACTACCACTCGGTGGGCGAAGACGGGAATGGCCAGCGCCTTAAAGTCGCCGGGCTGGGTAAAGCTGCGGCCTTCCAGGAAGGCCAGCGCTTGGGCGGCGCGATAGAGCATGAGCGCGCCCCGCGGCGAGACCCCCAGCGACAAGTACTCGGACTCGCGGGTGCGGCGCACCATTTCCAGCGTGTAGTTCACCAGGGCGTCGTCCACCCGGACTTTGGCGGCTTCTTCCTGCAGGGCGAACACGTCGCTGCCGCTCATCACCGGGCGCAGCTCTTCCAGCCGCGCCACGCCGCCTTCCGAGCGCAGGATCTGGCGCTCGCTTTCGGTTCCCGGGTAGCCCATGTGCACGCGCATCAGGAAGCGGTCAAGCTGCGACTCGGGCAGCGGATACGTGCCGTGGTGCTCCACCGGGTTCTGGGTGGCGATGACCAGGAAGGGACGGGGAAGCACATGCGAACGGCCGTCCACCGTCACCTGGCCCTCGTTCATGGCTTCCAGCAGCGCCGATTGCGTCTTGGGCGTGGTGCGGTTGATCTCGTCGGCCAGCAGCACGTTGGTGAATACCGGCCCCTGCTTGAACTCGAAGCGCTGTTCCGCCGCCGAGTAGATGGAAATACCCAGTACGTCCGAAGGCAGCATGTCGCTGGTGAACTGGATGCGCTGGAAGGAGCAGTCCAGCGCCCGGGCCAGGGCGTGGGCCAGCGTGGTCTTGCCCACGCCGGGTACGCCTTCGATGAGGATGTGGCCGCGAGAGAACAACCCCACCAGGGCCAGGCGCACTACGTCGTCCTTGCCGCGGATCACGGTGCGCAGCGCTGCTCCCAGCCGCGCCACGCGCTCGCTCACCGCTTCTGCTCCGGCAGTGACCTGGGGATTCATGAGGGAAAAGATTCTACAGTCGTTAGTCGTTAGTCGGTAAGACCCTGCGCCTTGTCATCCCGAGCCCGCCTACGGCGGGCCGCGGCGGGCGAAGTCGAGGGATCTTGGTTTTCAATCGTCAATCAGCAATCGTCAATCAGCAATTCGTCAATCCTCTGCGTCTCTGCGTTGAAGAAGTTCTAGCTCTCCAGCTTCGCATCCATCGTGATCTTGGTGTTCAGCAGCCGCGAGATGGGGCAGCCGTTCTTGGCGTTGGTGGCGGCCTGTTCGAACTTCGCCTGGTCGCCTCCGGGAATTTTCGCCGTCACCTCGAGATGAATTCCGCTTACCGTCCATCCTGCTTCCAGCTTCTCCATGGTCAGATTGGCTTTGGTGTGGATGCTCTCGGCGGTCATCCCCGCGGCCCCGAGCTGTCCGGAAAGCGCCATGGAAAAGCACCCCGCGTGGGCCGCAGCCACCAGCTCTTCGGGATTAGTCCCAGGCTGGTCCTCGAACCGCGTGCTGAACGAGTAGGGCGTCTGGTTCAGGGCTCCGCTGGGGCCGGACACCGTGCCCTTGCCGTCTTTCAGCCCGCCCTTCCACACTGCACTGGCTGTGCGTTGCATGGTTTACGCCTCCGAAGTAGATGATGGATTATGGAACTGTGCTCGACCGCAGCGCTCCAAGATACCACGCGCGGAGCAGTACTCGGCAGTCAGCACTCAGCAGTCAGCCTTCCCCTCTGGGGTCCGGAACTGAAGGCTGAGTGCTGAAGGCTGACGGCTTTTTTCCTTGACACCGCCATCTCCTCCGCTTAACGTTCCGACAAGTACGGTTGCCAGCGGCGCAGTGCTTTCTCGCGTCCGGCTGGCCTCTTGAGGTCAACTGGGTGAAGATCGAGCGAGCGCATCGCCAACCGTCCCCCATCGTCCAGCCCGGAACAGCTATGGCATTCGGTCCCAGTCCTTCCTCGCGGCCTTCGGCCACGGAGGGAGCAGGATGCAACTGAGAGCAACGCCCAAAAAAATCCGCCTGAGCCTGCTGGCCACCGGCGCGCTGCTGGGATATCTGAGTTACGAGTTCCTCTACACGCACTGGCCCATCAGCCGCTCGCTGTTTGTTTTTGCCTTGGCGGGCGCCGCTCTGGCGCTGATCCATGTTTACGTGAGCTTCCGGCTGTCCCGGATCATGAGCTTCGCTGCTCCCCGGGTGGTGGGCATCAGCCTCGCCGCGACCGGCTGGATGGCGCTGGCATTCGCCTTCAGTCCCTACGGCGGATGGAGCGATCCGCGCGGCTATCTTATGTTCGGGGCCATGGTCATTTCCTGGTACATGGTCCACAACCTCGGGAAGGTGACCTACCAACCGGCGCCCAGCGCGCCAGAATCCCCATAAATCCGCCATGACCATGAAACCGACCGAGAAGAAGCTCCGGCTCAGCTTGATCGCCATTGCCGCGCTGCTGGCCTATTTCAGCATCGAACTGATCTTTCCCAGGACCACGCCCCCGATCTTCCTGTTCGCCATCGTGGGAATGATTCTCTGCCTGGGCAACCTGTACTTCGGGTTTCGCCTCAGCCGTCTGCCGGTAGAGAAGCGGGCGCGGGTGGTGCGCGTCTCTATGGTCACCGCGGCGTGGATGGCGAGCATGTTCCTGTTCAGCCCCATCGGCGGCCTGCACGAGACCCGTGGCTACATGCTCTTCGGCGGCCTGGTCATCAGTTGGTATATGGTGCGCAACCTGAAAAAAGCGGCGGCCCCGGCCACGGCGGCGACTCCCGCTGCCGCCCCTGAGTCCAAACCTGCTGCGGCGGCCAAAACCTAGCTCATCCGGCGGTCTCCCGTCCCTTGGCCGACGGGAGACCGTCTTTACGTTGGCTCCTTTCTTTCCATCTCCCAACTCTTCTGGACCGGCTCCGCTTTCCGGCCAGGTTCCGCCACACCGGCGGCGGCCGCGATACACTGGAACGCTTCCATGGAAAGCGGACTGCAAGGGCGCGTGGTCATCGTAGCGGCCTCCAGCCAGGGCATCGGACGCGCCGCCGCCAACACCTTCGCTGCCGAGGGCGCGCGCGTGGCCATGTGCGCGCGCAATGAAAAGATTTTGCTGGCAGCGGCAGAAGAAATCCGCGCCCGCTACGCAGCCCCCAACGCAGCCCCCAACGCAGCCGACGTCTTCGCCCAGCCGCTGGACGTCACCGATAGCGCCGGCATCGCCGCCTTCGTCGAAGCCGTGGTCCACCGGTTCGGAGGCGTGGACGTCTGCGTCACCAACGCCGGTGGCCCGCCCGCCAAAAATTTTCTCTCCACCACCAGCGAGGAGTGGCAGAAGGCGGCCGAGCAGAACTTCCTCAGCGTGGTGCACTTCGCCCGCGCCGTCCTCCCCCACATGCAGCGCAAGCGCTGGGGACGCATCGTCACCATCACCTCGGTGGCGGTGAAGCAGCCCATCGCCGACCTGGTGCTCTCCAACGCCGTGCGCTCCGCTGTGGTGGGACTGGTGAAGAGCCTGGCCAACGAGTTCGGCAAAGACGGCGTCACCGTCAACAACGTCGCGCCCGGCTACACCCTGACCGGGCGGCTCGAGCAGCTGGCGGCAACGCGCGCCTTGGCCGCCGGCGTCTCGCCGGACGAGATCACCAAGCGCTGGGAGGCCGAGGTTCCCCTGCGCCGCCTGGCCCGCCCCGAAGAAGTGGCCGACGCCATCGTTTGGCTGGCCTCCGAGCGCGCTTCCTACATCACCGGCCAGACCATCCTGGTGGACGGCGGCGCCTACCGAGGCATTTGACGTGACTGCGCCCGCGCCTGCGCCGCACCAGTTTGGAATCGCCTGGGTGGCCCTTTGTGTCGCTCTCGCCGTCCACGTGGCCGACGAGGCCCTGACCGGGTTTCTTTCGGTCTACAACCCGACGGTCCTGGCGCTGCGCAAAAGGTACCTTTGGTTTCCCATGCCTGTCTTCGAGTTCACGGAGTGGCTGGCTGGACTGGGCCTCGCGGTGGCCGTGCTGCTTGCTCTCTCGCCCTTTGCCTTCCGCGGGTCTCGCTGGCTGCGGCCGCCGGCCTACGTTTTCGCGATCATCATGCTGCTGAACGCGGCCGGGCACACCTTGGGCACAGTGTTCGGGCGCACCTTGCCCTCCATCACCTTTCCCCGGCCCATGCCGGGTTTTTATTCCTCGCCGCTCTTGGTGGCCGCCTCCGTTTACATGCTGCTGCAGCTCCGCCGGAGCGCGAGCACAAGCGCGGATTAAGGCGCTCCCTTCGGCCGGTTTCAATCATCTGTTTCTCCGAGAGTAAAATGCTCTTATGGCACGCGCGCGCCTCAGTCTCGTGGCCCCGCTTTTCCTGCTGCTCGCCC
>CAZXVY010000027.1:11851-15647 GCA_964644115.1 uncultured Terriglobales bacterium | reverse complement strand
ACCGAGAAGCCCTTCAGCGCGGCCTCGATCTTGGGCACCAGCGGCTCAAACTGCGCGTCCACCAGAACGGTGCCGTCCGGGCCCACGCTCACGCCGATGTTGCCGCCGGCAAACCCGCCCACGCCGTACAACATGTAAACGTTGCCCGCGACTTTCTCCGCTTTGATTTCGATCTTGGAGAAGTCGGGGCCCTGCGCGTTCGCCGCCACCACCACAGCCAACACAAGAAGAAGGACTGCCATCCATCCGCGTCTCTTGGTCACTTGCACTCTCCTCATTTTTTGATTCGCGTTGCTCCGCGTCAATCCGCGGTAGAAAGTCTTTACGCCGCCGACTTCGCTCCCGCACGCAGCGCCAGCAGGCCGCGTTCCACGTCGGCCAGCAAATCGTCCAGGTCTTCAATGCCCACCGAAAGACGGATGAGGCCAGGAGGAATGCCGGTATCGGCCGCGGCCGCTCCCAACTCCTCTTCACTCCAATCCAGTTCGGCGGGAATTTCGACGACGGATTCTACACCGCCCAGGCTGGTGGCCGTAGGAATAAGCTGGAGCGCGTCCACGAAGCGGCGCGCGCCTTCGATGCCCTCGCGGAGCACGAAGGAAACCACGCCTCCTCCGCCGCGCATCTGTCGCGAAGCGGTGGCGAAGTAAGGAGAGCTCTCCAGGAAGGGGTAATGGACCGCGGCAATTTCCGGGCTCGACTCCAGCCGGCGGGCGATGCGGAGCGCTGACTCCGACTGGCGCAGAACGCGCACGCCCAGTGTCTTGATGCCGCGCAGCAGCAGCCAGGCCGCGTGCGGATCGAGCACCGTGCCCAGCAGTTCCTGCATCAGGTGGATACGGTCAATCAATTCCTTGCTGCCGGCGGCCGCCCCGCACATCACGTCGGAATGCCCGGCCAGGAACTTGGTCGCCGAGTGCAGCACCAAGCTGGCGCCCAGCTCGATCGGATTCTGCAAGACCGGGCTGGCGAAGGTACTGTCCACGGCCAGCGGCACGCCATGCTCCCGGGCGACGGCGCTCACCGCGACGATGTCGATCACCTTGATTACCGGGTTCGACGGAGTTTCGATGTAGGCCAGCACGGTGTTCTGACGGATGGCCGAGCGCCACTCCGCCAGGTCCGTGCCTTCGACGAAAGTTGTCTCCACGCCCAGGCCGCGCAGGGTCTGGTCGAGGAATGTGAAAGTCTGGCCGAAGATCTGACGCTGCGCCACCACATGGCTGCCAGCCTTCCCGGCCAGCGTCATCAGGCTGGTGGACACCGCGCCCATGCCGGAGCCGAAGACGAGTCCGGCCTCCGCGCCCTCAAGAAGCGCAATCTTGTCGCCCGCCGCTTTGGTGGTGGGATGTCCGAAGCGCAGGTACACATGCTCGTCGCGCTTGCGAAAATCTTCGCCCAGCCGGCGGCTGGACTCGGCCTCGAAGTTCACCGCCTGCACGATGGGGATGCTGAGCGGGCGCTGCTTTCGCGCGCCGTCGGTGTAGGTCTGGGTGGCCTGGGTCTGGCGTCCCAGCTTGGGCTTCGTGCTCATGGTTTCACACTCCTCAGGAATAAGTTGTGGTGCGGTCTGGACTGTAGATGAATGGGGCACGGGATCAGCTTCAGCTCTTTCGCGGAAGCTGCTGGGGCATTGACACTTGTGCGAATTACGCATCTTGCGTAACGCATGATGCGTAACGCCTTCTGAGGGCTTCAGAGCGGCGAGGCCGCGCCCTCGAATAGGGTCCACAGTTTGTCTATCCCCACGCGAAACAGCTCGTAGCTCTGCCGGGTGCGGCCCACGCGGCGGAAGAGCAGCTCGCCGTCGCCGTTGCCCTCGGCGTCCACCGCGTCAATCAGCTCCAGGCGGGGCACGGAGTCGAGCCGCTGCTCGTCGGTCACCGAGGTCAGCAGCCGCCGCAGCTCTCCGCCGATGGCGACGGCGGCGACCACGGTGACGTAATGCTTCCGTTCGGGCGTCGTCGCGCCGGCTGGCGCCGTGTGACGCGCCGTCAGCACGATCTCCACGTTGTTGTCGAAGTTGAGATCGAACACCCGGACGCGAGCGTCTTCCAGCGCCGGCAGTACCGCCGGAGTGGATTTCCGCGCGCGGGCGCCCTGGGTTGCGCGTTTCGGCGCCGGCGTCGGCCCTGACTTGGCCAGCGTCTTGGCCAGTGCCTTGGCCAGCTCCGCCTGAGCCATGGCTGTGATCTCGCCAGTGAGCCGCTCCTGCTCATCGCGCGTCCACGGAAAGCCGTAGGGCCGGCGCTCCTGCGGGCTGGCATCGGACACTGCCACCAGCCGCTCCGGCTCCTTCGCTCCTGCTGAACTCGCGGGCTTGGTGAACTCCTCGAGGGCTGCCGCCGGGTCCTTCTCCGCCGCCTTGGGTTTGCCGCGCCGCAGCACCGGGCGATCCGGATCAGGCTCCTCGGGCGGAACCGCTGGTGTGGCGCCGGCCTGGCTGGCGCCAGCTTTTTGCTCCGGAGCGGATGCGCCCGGGCTCGCGCCTCCGCCTGGCTTGGGTTTGCGCAGCACGGGAGGCGCATCGTCGTCCGGGGTTTTCACCGTCACCGGCAGGGACAGCTCCGCAGGCTTGTCGGGTTCTAATTTGCGCGGCGCCCATCCGCCTACCGCAAACCAGGCGCGCTCGCGCTCCGCCGCCTGCTCCACCGTGAACAGGCCGGCGGGTTCGCCGCTGCGCTCCGCTTCGTAAATCGTTCCGGACTCGACCGCCAGGGGCCGCGGACGGACCCGGTAGAGGCCGGCGTCGTAATACTTGCCGTCGTCCAGGACGTAGATGGGCACCAGCTTTCCCCGTCCTGGGGCCTGGCTGTCGCTGGCCAACTCGAGCACGGCCAGCGCGCGCAGCGCCCGGACCTTGCGCTTGGGGCGGGGCGTCTGGGCGAGCGCATCTTGGGCGAGCACGGCCGGGGCGAGCACGGCCAGGGCCAGCGCAGAAATCAAGGCCCAGCAGATGACGGCGGGTCGAAGTTTGCGGTATAAGGGCTGTCGCAGTTCAGACATGCTTCGGAATGGAGTGCCGGTGAAAGTGAACGACCAGGCCCCCGATTTTAGCCTCTCCGACGAGAATGGCGCTACGGTTTCGTTGCAGGACTTCCGGGGCAAGCACGTGGTGCTCTGAACATTCCGAGCGGGCGAGGAATCCCTACTCTAGAACGGAGCACTTTCATGCACTTTAGACACGCGTTGTGCCTGTTTTTCCTGACTCTCTGCCTGGTTCCCACTGCTTCCTCCCAGCAGGCCGATGCCGCCCGCGCGCTCCACGATCTGTTCGCTGCCGACTGGGATTACCGATTGCAGGACGACCCCGTCGAGGCCTCCGTGCTGGGCGACCGGCGCTGGAACGATCGCTGGAGCGACCTCAGCCTGGAAGCCTTTGAGCGGCGGCACAAATACAGCCTCGAAATCCTCGATCGCCTCAAGCAGATCGACCGCAGCCGTCTCTCCCCGCGCGACCAGCTCAACTACGACCTCTTCCGCAAAGAATACGAGGTGGAGGCGGAGCAACACCAGTACCGCTGGTACCTGGTGCCGCTGACGCAGCGGGGTGGCGTGCAGACAGCCGACGAGCTGGCCGACTCGCTGCGCTTCGAAACGGTGAAGGACTACACCCACGCGAAGAACAACGTCTGGGGCATCACCGCGAGAAACCGCGAACAGAACTTCGCGCTCAATCTGCTGATGAACCCGGAGATCGACTTCGTCAGCCTGCTCGGCCAGGCGGGCGCCGGCAAGACGCTGCTCACGGTTGCGGCCGGGCTGATGCAGACGCTGGAGGCGAAGCTCTACTCCG
>CAZXVY010000027.1:0-11841 GCA_964644115.1 uncultured Terriglobales bacterium | reverse complement strand
TATGAAGACTGGATCGCCCGCCTGCGCGCCCTGCCCTTTCGGGTGGACCAGACCATGGCGCTGATGCGCGAGGGCATGCGCGAACGCCTGCTGCAACCCAAGGTGATCATGCAGCGCGTGCCCGCGCAGATCGCTCTGCACATCGTCGAAGACCCCGCGGCCAGCCCCTTCTACCACCGCTTCAAGAGCTTTCCCAAGACCATCGCAGCCGCCGACCAGGAGCGGCTGGCGGCGGCAGCGCGCGACGCCATTGCCGGCGGCGTGGTCCCGGCCTTCCGCAAGTTCAAGAAATTTTTCGACGAAGAATATTTTCCCGCCTGCTTCGACCAGGTGGGGGTGTGGCAAACGCCGCGCGGCCTCGACCTCTACGCCGCCCGCGCCCGCATGTTTACCACTACCAGCATGACGCCCCAACAGATCCACCAGCTCGGCCTGCGCGAAGTGCAGCGCATCCGCGCCGAGATGCAGGCGGTGATGGACAAGGTGGGCTACAAGGGCACGTTCAAGGAGTTCCTGAACTTCCTGCGCACCGATCCGCAGTTCTATTACAAGACGCCGGAGGAGTTGCTCACTGCGTATCGCGCCATGACCAGGGAGATTGATCCCCAACTGGTGAAGGTCTTCAAGACCATGCCGCGCATGCCCTACGGGGTCACGCCCATTCCCGCCGCCTCCGCGCCCGACACCACCACCGCCTACTATCGCCAGCCCGCGGCCGACGGCTCCCGCGCCGGAACGTATTTCGTCAACCTCTACAAGCCGGAAGTGCGTCCCAAGTACGAAATGATGGCGCTCTCGCTGCACGAGGCCGTGCCCGGCCATCATTTTCAGATTGCGCTGGCGCAGGAGCTGGGCGAGATCCCCAACTTCCGCCGCTACGGCGGCTACACCGCCTTTGTCGAGGGCTGGGGTTTGTACGCCGAGTCGCTGGGCGAGGACATGGGCCTGTACTCCGATCCCTACTCCAAGTTCGGCCAGCTTACCTACGAGATGTGGCGGGCCGTCCGCCTGGTGGTGGACACCGGCATGCACACCATGAAGTGGGACCGCCAGCGCGCCATTGATTTCTTCCTGGACAACGCCGCCAAGACCGAGCAGGACGTGGTCAACGAGATTGACCGCTACATCTCCTGGCCCGGCCAGGCGCTGGCCTATAAGATCGGCGAGCTGAAATTCAAGGAATTGCGCGCCCGCGCTGCCCACGAACTGGGCAAGGACTTCGATCTGAGGGAATATCACGAAGTGGCGCTGGGCTCGGGCGCCGTCCCGCTGGACATCCTGGAGCGGCAGGTGGACGCTTGGATCGCGGCGAAAAGGTTCGCAGGCAGAAGGTGATAGACAAGGCGCAACACCGTCGGATTCAAGAGGCGCTGCGGCGCGGCGAGCCCATTGCTCCTCAGGAACTCATGGAACACGGTGTCTCGGAGGATCGAGAGCTATTCAAAGGACCACAAGTCCTGACCCCGGATCGAAAGCGACATATGTTGATCACCGGCATGCTGAGTCTCCTGCTTTCCTTGCTCTTTCTGGCCGGGGTCGTTGCATTAGGGAAGCCGCGGGAGCTATCAGACATCGTTCCCCTTCTGTTTATGTTCAGCCTGGCTGCTTACAGTCTTGTTGTTGGATTTCGAATTACACGGCACGCCCTGAGATCGAAGACCAAGTAGCTGCGAGGTCACTAAGGAAGGAACTGCGACGGGGTTGGTACTCGGTACTCGGTACTGGCAACTCGGTACTCGGTACTCACTTCTGCACCGCGGTGATGCGTCCCTCGGCCAGCCGCCCGGCGGGGGCGCCGGGGTTCTCCGCCTTGATCTGCTCGTAGATGCGCATGGCTTCGGTGGGATTGGAGGCTTCGTACATGGAAGCCAGCTCCAACTGGGCCATTGCTTTGGGCACGGTCCGTGCAGGCTGGTCAATCAACTCCTTGTAAAGCTTCACCGCGTCAGCTTCCTTCTTCTGCGAACGATACAGCGAGGCCAGCGCCATCCTGGCCAGCGGCGCCAGGTCGCGATTGTGCGATGCCGCGATGGCCTTCAGTTCGCGCTCCGCGGCGGCCACATCGCCCAGGTCCACCGCCACCAGTCCGGCCATGTAGCGGGCCACTTCCGCCGAGCGGGTGTAGGAGTACTTGCCGGCGATTTCCAGAAACTCTT
Organism: uncultured Terriglobales bacterium; assembly: GCA_964644115.1. GTDB lineage: Bacteria > Acidobacteriota > Terriglobia > Terriglobales > Acidobacteriaceae > CAZXVY01. Next base: position 9,685 of record CAZXVY010000027.1, on the reverse strand, counting down.
TTTGCGCCGCCTGCGCCCGCTCCTTGGCCGAGGCAAAGCTGGGGACGCCGGGCTGGGCCGGGGCGTCAGGCCCGAGCAGTGGCGTGTTGTAAGTGCGCATGGCCGCCCCCAGCGCGATGCTGGCCTCGCCGTCGCGCTGCCGCAGGAAGAGCCAGCCTCCCAAGATCGCGACCAGCATCACCCCCAGGGTGGTGCCGGCGGCGATCATTTTTCCGCGGTGGGCCACCGCCCAGTGCACGGTTCCTTTGGCGGCATCCGCGAAGCGGTCTTCCTTCAGTTGGTGTCGGGTGTATCCGGGCACGAACGTCCTTGCTCAAGCCTTCCTGGATTCTGGAATTACTGCGAGGAACGGCGAAGAATTGAGTGTAACAGCGGGAAATCGCAGGGGTCAAACCGCCCGGGGGTGAGAACATAGCGGGACGGATTCTTGCACCCCTTGCCTATGTGCTAGGAGACTAGGAAAGCGCGACTTGACCATGCTGTATCCGCGTGCTATACGGGAATGACGTGGAGGTGTAACACTTTGAATTGGGATCCCACATTGGAAAACATGACGGCTTTCACTAGTTTGCTGCTTGCGGCGCTCAAATTGGCTGAATTCATCCTTGAAAAACAAAAAAGTCTGCAATCTTGATTAGCCATTACAAGACGACCCCCTAAAGTATTTCCTTCCAAAGGCATAGCGAAGAGGTTCCGGCAAAGCATTGAAGTTTTTCCGTGGAGGACGATATGCAGATTTCGCTCGCGGGCTATGGTCCCGGGGACCCAAAGGAACGAGCAAGAGCCAGCCTTGCGAGGATAGAGCGAGAAGCAAGGCAACGCGAACATGAGCGGCGTGAGGATAGAAAGAAAGGTAAGGTCAGCCAAAGTCTGCGCGAAAAGCTCCGCAGTTGCACCCCGGATCAGCTAAAGAAGGTCAAGAAAATATGCGAACAGTACATCAAGGACCATCGTCGCCCGCCTAATCTGCAAGAAATTTCCAACTCCCGAAACGCCACGATTCTACGGTACATCGGCATCAAGAACAGGATGTACTTGTTCGAAGTCCATCCGTGCTCAAAACCGAATTGCAAGAAGTGCCCGCACGGTCCTTACGTGTACGTTCATCATCGCGATGGACGATACATCCGGGCCCGCTACGTGAAAGACAAATCTCAGTTGCCGAGAAAAGTTCAAGCAGCATTCAGATCAACACAAGCGGAATACCGAGCGAGGCCGCTTGAGGAGGTCATGCGTCCCGCTAGCTAAGGCGGCGGTTTCCTGCGCGAGTCACTGGCATCCAATGCCTTCCGGGGTACACTTTGGCGACAGTTGCAGGAATGAACCGACAGGGGCATATGGTGAATGGAGGGCCGAGCATGCGATCAGGTACAGAACTAGTGGCCTTCGATCCTTTTGCTTCGATGGAAGCCATGGAAAAGAAGACTTCGGGCGCCCGCTATTTGAGATTCGGCCCTGAGTTTCTTCTGTTCCGGAAGGGCTACGGACTTTGTTTGCACCTGCTGCATCACCTCGGCGATGTTAAGCCCAACGATGATGTAGATCGGGCCCAGCGGGACTTAGCCTGTGACACGTTGGATTCGCTTCGGGTCGCAGAGACCAGCTTGCTTGGAGGGTACGAGAATCAGGCCCTCTTACTCCTTCGACGGGCCTACGAATCCACGACTTTGATGGCCTACTTCATAAATTTCCCAAGTGCAGTCAAAGATTGGGACGCAAAGAAGCGAATTTCTCCGTCAGAGATTCGAGAAGCTTTAGAGACTGCGCGAGTCAGGGAACCGAAGGACCAGCTTGCCACGATGTACAAGGTGTATAGCCTTTTTGCCCACGTTAATCGTGAGACAGTTTGGAACAGACTTCTGGGCGAGGCGAATCGCTTTACTGTCGGTGCCCAGGATAACGTTGCTGATTCTGTGGTTGGAGGAGTTGTTAGAGAACTCCTGCGAGTGATGATGTGGTTTGTGGATGTAATGAATTACGCGTTCATGCACGTTGTTGGTAAGAGGTTGAGTGAGGAATACAAGACTTCAGTACTCTCCTACCGTGATGAAGTCGAAGGTCTTGCTAAACACCTGCCGATGCTATTCTGACTAGCGAGATGGATTATGCACGCCTGTGGGCACAATGAACGCGAAGCCAATTGTTTTGCTTTTGGTAAGGGCTATGGAAGGCCTTCCGGAAAGCCTTCAGGAAAGCCTTCCGACTCCACCGCACACCCTTGCTCGCCAAGGATTCTTGTGACGCCTGCCCGATGATCCTCTCCCACAATGACGAGGACCCTTGTTGCTGAGCCGAGTGATTCAACAGTTTGCCGAGCCATCGCAATGTCGCGTTCCTCGATTGTCATATGGCTGGCATCTCTTGACCGAATATCGATATGCCGCCGGCCTAGCTCGTCCGCTATCATCTTGGCAATCGTGCTTTGGGGTTCATTTGCGATTTCGTAGCCCTCAAACAGAGGGCGCAGTTCTTCCGGGACCTTTTCGTCATCCGCTTTGAGTGCGGCCCATACTTCCCTATCGTCCCCCGCCTCTTCAGCAATCAATTGGATCTCGCGTTCAATTGCCAGTCGCCGGACATGCTGCTCAAGGCTTCCCCGAGTCGCCGCATACTCGGGGCAATTGTCCTGATGCCTCTGGAACTGATGGCCAGTTCCGATTACAACTACTGTAGCTCTGCGTTCACCATTCATTGCGACCACCTCGTTGTGATTCGCTATGTTCTTACCCCGTCAAACGGCGAAGGCGCCCACCGCGCAGCCGCCGGCAAGTACGCTCGAGATGAAATCTCCATAGAAACACTTGTCATCATGAATGGAAAACGTTAAGTTTCGCATCTGCTTTGTGTGGAAGGACAACAATGCCTGCGAAGTCGAGATCACGGACTACCACTAAAAAGCGCAATGCTCTGTTGACATCCTCGGAAAAGCAAACCCAAGATCCCTCGACACGTCCTCCCTTTGCCCTTCGCCTGCGCTCAGGGCCGGTCGGGCGGCTCGGGATGACAAGGGCAAAGGAGGGCAGGAACGCGGGGCTAAAGCCCCGCGCTCCCACCAAGCGGAGGATGTCAACAAAGCCAAGGCGCAATGGAACTCCGGGGTGGAGCATTCATCCGGGAGAGATCCTGCGGGAAGAGTTTCTGAAGCCGCTGGCCATGTCGGTGTGCGAGCTGGCCCGCAGGCTCCGCGTTCCGGCCCCGCGGATCAATGACATCGTCCTGGAAAAGAGGGGCATCAGCGCGGACACCGCAGTCCGGCTGGCCCGCTTTTTTGGCACCAGCGAGCTGTTCTGGATGAACCTTCAGAGTTCGTATGAGGTTCGGCGCGCCAAGGCGGCCTTGTCGGAAGCCCTGCGCCGCATCGAACCCCGGAAAGCCGCCTCGGTTGCATGACGGTGCTTGATGCTTCGTGGGATCAGGCAGCCCGCATCCGTCCAACCCTGCGCGCGCGGCGGAAGGCCGCATCCAGCGCTATCCACGACAAGGGAATCAGCAATCCCAGCCAGAGCAGCAGCGTGGTCCACGCCTGGGTGAGGGAAGCGGGAGGCGCGCCGCTGTAGGAGAGCCGGATGGCCTGGACCATGGCGCGGAAGGGAAACAGATCGGCGGCGCCGCCCAGCCCGCCCGGAAGTTGGGAGAGCGGGAACAGGGCGCCGCTGAGCAGCGTCCCAGCCAGAGCGGCCATCACGCCGGCGCGCAAGGCTCCCGGGTGCGCCACCGCGGCTGCCTGCAGCAGCATGGCGCAGGGCGCCACTACCGCAAAGGCCAGCGTCAGGGAAACCAGTGCTGCTAGAGCACCCCATCCCAGAGGGGCCAGGCCGAGAGCGAGCAAAAGTCCGCAGGCCAGCAGCGCGCGCAGAAACATGGACGTGGCCGGATACGCCAGCATGCCCAGAGCAACGCTCACCGGGGTGGCCGCGGTGACCAGCAGCGCCTCGAAAGCTCCGCTGCGCCGCGCCCGGGCGATTCCGGCGGCGGCGGCAATCATGGCGGCCAGCGCAAACCCCACCAGCACCACCGGCGGTCCGGCAAAGGTCAGATAATCGCGCGCCCCGGCAACCGGCGTTCCCATCCATTGGGAAAGCTGCCACAGCACCGCCACCGGCAGCGCCGACTCCAGGGCGAAGTATCCCAGTTCGGCGCCCAGGGCCGGACGGGTGCGCGCCTCCCGCCGGGCGAAAGCGCGAACGATTTCGAGGGTGCGGGTCATGAGAAGTCCGCCCGGCCGGGGACGGCCGGGCCACACAATCTTCTACCTCCACAATCTTCTATCTTCCTACCGCGGTATGCGCGGCCACCGCGGGCTTGCGGGGAGCGGTGACGTGCAGCAAACGTCCGCGATCGAGCATCAGGGAGCGGTCGCACAGGTTGCGCACTTCGTCCGGGTTGTGCGACACCAGCATCACGGTGGCGCCGCGGGAGTGGGCGGCGTGGCGGATCACGTCCGCGATGCGGGCGGCAAACTCGGCGTCCACGCTGCGCGTGGGTTCATCCAGCAGCAGCACCCGGGGATCGCCCAGCAGGGCCCGCGCCAGCGACAGCCGCCGCATCTGTCCGCTGCCCAGCGTGCCCGCGGGATCGTCGGCCAGCACCGCCAGCCCCATGGCATCCAGCGCGTAATAGATGTCCGGCCGGCCCACGTGCCGACCGGAAAGCGTGCCGTAGAATTCCAGGTTGTGGCGCAGCGTGGCCCGCGGCTCGAAGCCGCAATCCTCGGCCAGGACCACGCCCGTCTTGCGGCGGATTTCGGCGGAGTGCTCGCTGACGTCCAGGCTGGTCACCATCACTTCACCGGCGTCGGCCTGCTCCAGCGTGGCCAGGATGCGCAGCAGCGTGGACTTGCCCGAACCGTTCGGCCCCACCAGCCCGACGATCTCGCCGGCGTCGGTGGTGAAGGAGATGTCCTTGAGCGCGAAGACGCGGTCCGCCGAGCGGCGTCCCGCCAGCCAGCCCAGCATGGGCCGATTCGACTCGCCCGCAGGATACGACTTCGTCAGTCCGCGGACTTCAAGCGACGGCACCGTGCAGCCTCACGATGGATTAGATGCAGGGAGAGGGAAAAGAAGTCTAACACGATTCAATCATTAAGCGATTGAATCATTGAATGATTGAAAACATTGAGGGCAGCCGAGCACTGATGCAATGATTCAATGACTCAATCCCTCAATGATTCAATTCTTCTTCCCCGGTCCCCACAGCGCGCGGCCCGGTTTGGCGCCGGTATGCTCGCCGTCTTTGATCACCTGCACCCCGTTCACGAATACCTGCTTCACGCCCACGGCGTAGACGTGGGGATTATCGAAGGTGGCGCGGTCGGCAATGGTCCTGGGGTCGAACACCACCACATCCGCGAACATGCCTTCCTTCAGGAACCCGCGGCGGTCGAGGCCCAGATTGGTGGCGGGCAATCCGCTCAATCGCCTAACCGCTTCCTGCAGCGTCAAGATTTTCTCCTCGCGCACGTACTTGCCCAGCAGGCGGGCGAAGTTGCCGTAGGCGCGGGGATGCGTGGATCGCTTTAGAAACGCTCCCTCAGGCGCCATGGAACCTGCGTCCGAACCCAGCGAGACCCAGGGCCGCTTGAGCTGCTTGCGAATGTTTTCCTCCGACATCAGGAAGTACACCGTATCTACGCGCGAGCGGTCTTCCAGCACCAGGTCGAGGATGGTCTCGATGGGATCCACGCCGCGCAGCTTCGCCACCTCGGCCAGCGTCTTGCCGGTAAGCGCCTTCATCGCCTCCGACCGGAACCCGATGAGCTTGACCCGTTCGGCCGAGCCGGCGGCCAGGTAAAGGCTCTCCCAGCCCTTGGGCGCGCGCATCTCGGCCGCAATTTTCTTGCGCGTCTCCGGGTCCTCGATCCGTTTGAACAGCTCGGGATAGCCTCCATCGAGCGCCCAGGGCGGAATCGAGGCGTTCAGTCCAGTGGAACCCGCGGGATACAGATACATGTCTGCGGTGATCTTCAGCCCCTGTTTGCGCGCGTCTTCCACCATGGCGAGCACGCGGTCCATCTTCGGCCAGTTGGCTTCGCCCGCGGCCTTCAGGTGGTAGATCTCCGCGGGTAACCCGGCCTCGCGGCTGATGCGGATCAGCTCTTCCACTGCTTCGATCAACCGGCCCTCTTCGCTGCGCATGTGGGAGATGTACTTGCCCTGGTATTGCGCCGCCACTTTGCACAACTCGATGAGCTCTTCCGTTTTGGCGTAGAACGCGGGCGCGTAAATCAGCGACGTCCCGATGCCCAGCGCTCCTGCTTCCATCTCCTGCCGCACCAGCTCGCGCATCAGTTCCATCTGCTCGGGCGTGGGCGGCTTGTCCTCCAGGCCGATGGCGTATTCGCGCAGGGTGGTGGCCCCGATGAACGATGCCACGTTGGGCGACACACCCCGCTTTTCCAGGTACAGGAGATACTCGCTGAGCATGCTCCACTCGATGTCGTACTTGAGGTCGTCCTGCTCGTCGAGCATGCGCTGCTTGATGCGCGGGTTGAGCGGCCCCATGGACCAGCCCTCGCCCATGATCTCGGTGGTCACGCCCTGGCGCAGTTCGCCTTGCGAGCGGCCGTCGGCCAGCAGCGACTCGTTGGACCACCACAGCATGTTGATGAAGCCCGGGGCCACCGCCAGGTTGCGCGCGTCCACCACCGTCTTCCCGGTTGCGCCCTGCAGCTTGCCCACGGCCACAATGCGGTCGCCGCGGATGCCCACGTCCGCCTTGCGCGGCTTTCCGCCCGTGCCGTCGTACACCGTGCCACCCTGGACCAGCACGTCGTAGGAGTCGCCCTGAGCGTCCGCGTCCATTCCGAAGATCGCCGCAGCCAGCACGGCGTAGGAAATGACTCTGAACATGACTCTGGACATGACTCGGAACATAGGGGGCCCTCTGCGTCTCTGGGTGGATCAGAACCGGGAACGCTATCGCCGAAGCGCCGCTGGTGTCAAACAGTCGGCGCGTGCACGGGCGTACAATTTACGCTCGCAGCCGGCGCCCCGTGCAACCGAGCGCACAACCGCGCGTGCAACCGAGCGCCCGGGTTTCGCTTCCAACCAGTAGGCTGCTGCAACGTCAGTGAGATGCTTCGCCCGCCGCGGCGGGCTCAGGATTTCGCCTGCGGGCTCAGACGCCCGCAAAACGGCTCAACATGCGCAAGTTCCTAATTCGCCTGGTCATCATCGCCGCGCTGCTGGGCGTGGTGGCGCTGGTGCTGCCCCACCTGCTGGACGTGAACCGCTACCGCGGCCCCATCCAGGCAGTGCTGGAAAAGCGCCTGCACCGAAAGGTAACGCTGGGCGCCATGCGCCTCAGCCTTTTCCCGCTGGCCTTCCGCGTGCGCGATCTGTCCATCGCCGAAGATCCCCGCTTCGGCGAAGGCAAGCTATTCGCCCAGGCAGAAGAAGTTCGCATCGCCGCCAAACTCTGGCCGCTGCTCCAGGGAGAAGTGCAGATTGACGCGCTGGAGATGCTCAGTCCTCGGGTGGAACTGGTGCGCAGCGCCGAGGGCGAGTGGAACTTTGCCGGCTTGGGCAAACCGCCGTCTGCCGCGGCGCCGGCGGCGAGCGGGGAAGCAGCGCCGTCGGCTTCGCCTGGGCCTCGAACCGCCCAGCCGGCCAGCGCGCTTTCGCTCGCCAGCCTGAAGATCACCGACGGCCAGGTGGCTGTCACCGACCTGCACGATGGCGAGCCGCGCACCGTCTACGACCATATTGACCTCCTGCTCACCGGCTACGCCTCGGGAAGCGCTTTTGATTTTCGCGTGGCGGCGCGCCTGCCCGGCGCCGGGGCGCAGGAAATTTCGCTCGAAGGCCGCGCGGGACCGGTGGCAGACGCCTGGGCGGTAACCCCCTTCGACGGCAAGCTGAAGCTGAACCAGGCCTCGCTGGCTTCGCTGCAGAAATTCCTGCACGCCGCCGCGCTCGCCGATTCCGACGCCATCGCCTCCGGCGAGGCCGCGCTGCGCAACCTGGGTGGGAAGCTGGAGTCGAAAGGATCGCTCAAGCTGGATCAGCCCCGCTTGCGCGGGGTGCAGCTTGGGTTTCCCATCGCCGCCGACTACGACGTGGCCGGCGACTCCCAGGCGGGTGTTTTTACCATCCGCCAGGGTAAGTTGCAGCTCGGCGCCACGCCGGTTTCCGTGCGCGGCACGGTGAGCACGGCGCCGGATCCCGCGCAGATCAACCTTACGATCGCCGCCACAGACGTCTCCCTGGAAGAACTGGCGCGGCTGGGCGCGGCTTTCGGCGTGGCCTTCAATCCCAAGACCAAAATTGCCGGACGCTTGACGGCCGACCTCGAAGCCGAAGGCGCAGCCAGCCGCCCGGCCTTGCGCGGTGCGATCGCCGCCAAAGACGTGCTCATTACCGGCGGCGACTTGCCGCAGCCGGTGCGGGCGGATGCGGTGGCGCTCACGCTCACTCCCACCACCCTGCGCTCGAACCGCTTCACCGCTTCCACCGGCGGCACCAGCGTCGCCGTGGAAATTCTGCTCACCGACTACGCCGCCGGCAACGCGCGCCTCGACGCCATGGTGGAAACCGGCAACGCCGACTTGGGCGAGCTGCTGGCCATCGCGCGCGCCTGGGGCATCTCCGCCGCCGAGGGCGTCAGCGGCTCGGGCGAGGCGTCGCTTGCGGTGCGCGCCACCGGGCCCCTGGCCGGCGGCGCCGGCCGCAGCTATTCCGGCTCCGGCAGCCTGCGCAATGCGCTGCTCAAGCTGCCGGCGCTGGCCCAGCCGCTGCGCGTGGCTCAAGCCAGGCTGCGCTTCACGGAAAGCACCGCCATCGTGGAAGACCTGACGGCCTCGCTGGGGCAGACCAGCGCCACCGGCAATCTCCGCCTGCGCGATTTTTCTTCGCCGCGAGTGGAGTTCACACTGGCCGCCGACAAGATGAACCTGGACGAATGGCAACGGCTCCTGGTGGCGGACGCAAGCGACGCGGACGTCCTGGCGGCGCAAACCGTGGTCGCGCAAACTGTGGTCGCGCAAGACTTGGTCGAGCAAACCGGGGTCGAGCAAACTGTGGTCGAGCAAACCTGGGACGTTCTCCCGCGCGCCCGCGCTGCCGCCGCTGCGCCTTCTTCCAGTCTGCTGGCGCGCACCACCGGCTCCGGATCGCTCACCGTGGGCACGGTGATCTACGACCGCTTGACCATGAGCAACGTACGCGCCCAGGTGACGCTGGACCGCGGGCTCATCCGCCTGGCGCCGCTCACCGCCGGCGTCTACGGGGGAAAGCAGAGCGGCGTGATCGTGCTGGACGCGCGCTCCACGCCCGTGACCTATTCGGTTTCCACCAAGATGGAGCGCGTGGACGCCAATCAGTTGCTCTCCGCCGTTTCCCCGGTGAAGGACAAGCTCTTCGGACTGCTGGCCGCGAACGGCGAGACCCGCTTCACCGCGTCGTCCGCGGGCGATGTGGCGCGCACTCTCGACGGCAAGCTGACGCTCGACCTGCGCGACGGCAAGATCAACAACATGGACCTGCTCTACGAGATCGCCTCCGCCGGGAAGTTCCTGGCCGTGGGGCGCAAGATGAAACCCTTTACCAACCTGGCGCAGCTTTCCGGCGACCTGGACCTGAACGACGGCGTGGTGCGCACCGACAACCTCAAGGCCGTCATCAGCGAAGGTCGGATGGCGGCCAGCGGCACCGCCAGCCTGGTGGACCAGTCGCTCAACCTGCGCGTG
>CAZXVY010000026.1:0-15994 GCA_964644115.1 uncultured Terriglobales bacterium | reverse complement strand
GGACATCTACAACGACGACTACATCATGGGCAAAGCGCGCGACTACGGCATCCCGGAAGAATTCCTCGAGAAGGAAAAGATGGTGGGCCAGTTGCAGCGGGATAATTTCCGCAAGGCCTGGCAGGCCGGGGTGAAGATGGCCTTCGGGACGGATTCGGGCGTTTACCCGCACGGCGACAACGCGAAACAATTTGCCTACATGGTGCAGTACGGCATGACGCCGGCGCAGGCCATCCGCGCGGCCACGGCGAGCGCCGCCGACCTGTTGGGGCGCGCCGCGGACGTCGGCACGCTGGAAGCGGGCAAGTACGCGGACCTGATCGCGGTGAGCGGCGATCCGCTGGCCGACGTGCGCGCGCTGGAGAGTGTGGGCTTCGTGATGAAAGGCGGCAAAGTCTACAAGGACGGCCTCAGCGCAAAGTAGGTTAGAATCGCGGCAGTTGATGGCAACGTCCTCCGGGCCGACCCCTCCGCCGCCGTCTCCCAGCCGCTTGCGGCGGGTGGCGGGCTTGCTCGGCCCTCTGCAGGAGTTTTCGCCGCGCTCCGCCACCCTTCTCCTCAGCGCCACGGTGCTGCTCTCCCGCCTGATTGGATATGCGCGCGAGGCCTACATCGCCTACGCCTTCGGCGCTGGACCGGAGACCGACGCCTACGTCGCCGCGTTCACGCTCCCCGACTGGCTGAACCACCTGATGGCCGGGGGCGTGGCTTCCATCACCTTCATTTCCATCTACACCCGCTACGCGGCTGCGGGCCGCGAAGAGGACGCGCGCAAGACCTTCTCCGTGATCCTCACGGTGATGACCGCGGCGCTTACCGCGGGCGTGGTGCTGGGGGCGGTGTTCGCCCGGCCCATCGAGCGCGTCATTTTTCCCCGGTTCACGGAGGAGCAGTTGGACCTGTGCGTCAGCCTGACGCGCATCCTGCTGCCGGCGCAGATCTTTTTTTATGCTGGAGGCGTGGTGTCGGGGGTGCTGATGTCGCGGCGCTTCTTCCTGTTTCCCGCATTGGCGCCGCTGCTCTACAACGTGGGCATCATCCTGGGAGGAGTGTTGCTCGGGCCCGAGCTGGGAGTGGCCGGCCTGGCGGTGGGCGCGGTGGCGGGCTGCATTGCCGGGCCGTTCCTGATCAACGCCATAGGCGCCGCCATGGCCGGAGTGCGCTATCGCGCTTCCTGGAGCACCGCGGACGCCGGCTTCCGCGAGTGGGTAGGGATGACGATCCCGCTGATGCTGGGTGTGACCCTGGTGTCGGCCGACGAATGGATCCTGCGCTTCTTCGCCTCCGGCGGCGCCGGCGACATCACGCGATTGAACTACGCCAAGCGCTTGTTTGCCGTGCCTCTGGCTGTGCTGGCGCAGGCGGTAGGGCAGGCGTCGCTGCCGTTCTTTGCGCGCTCCTTCGGGGAGAAACGACTGGGCGAGTTTGCGTCCGCGGTCAACACTGCCGTGTATCGCTCGGCAGCGGTGTCGCTGCTGCTGACGGCGTGGATGGCCGCCGCCGCCCTGCCGCTGGTGGAACTGGTGTACCGGCGCGGGCGCTTCCTGAGTTCCGACTCGGAACAGACAGCTACATTTTTCTTCTGGTTTGCATTGTCGCTGGCGCTGTGGTCGGCGCAGGCGCTCTACGCTCGCGCGTTCTACGCCTCGGGCAACACGCGCACTCCCATGATCGCCGGCACCATCATCACCGTGGCGTCGCTGCCGGTCTATTCCTGGCTGTTCGATCGCTACTCGGTGGTGGGGCTGGCGATGGCTTCAGGCGTGGGCATTCTGGCCCACACGCTGGCGCTGGCCGTGCTGCTCGACCGGCGCAAGCTGGTTCCCCTGGCCGGGCTGCCCTGGAAGGAACTGGGCAAGGCGCTGCTTTCGTCGGGAGTGGCGGCGGTGGCGGCCTTCTCGGTGCGCGACTGGCTGGCCGCGCGGGGCCGCGTGACTGGGTGGGAGGCTTTGGCGATGATCTCGGTGACGTGGCTGGCGACGGCAGCTTTGTGGCTGTGGATTACACGGTCCGATCTCCTGGGTTTGCTGCGGCGTAAACGCCCGGAGCAGCCCACAGCTTCGTCCTGACAACGAACGACGGAAGGCCCCATGATTTCCGACGCGACCATTCTCCGGCACCTCGAGCGCCAGCCGAAACGCGCCGCGGGCTTCAAGCAACTGGTGCGCGAACTCGCGGCCCAGGGCGCTGCGCGGCGGGAATTACGCGAGCGTCTGGAGCGCCTGGTAACGCGCGGGGAACTGATCGCGGCGGGCAGTGACGGCTACGCGCTGCCGCAGCCAGCCAAGTCGAACGTAGTCGCAGGACGACTGAGCCTGCACCGCGACGGTTTCGGCTTCGTCACGCCGGAGAATGCGGCGCTGCGCGAGAAGCTGGCCGGCGACGTCTTCATCCCGCCGCCGCGGGTGGGCTCCGCCATGCACGGCGACCGCGTGCTGGTGGAGGTGGGGCCGGTGCGTGCTGACGGTCGCGCCGAAGGCCGCATCCTGCGCGTGGTGGGGCGCGCGCACCCCACCGTGGTCGGGACCTTCCACTACGGCAGCCGCTACAACTACGTCACCCCAATTGACGACCGCGTGGCGCAGGAAGTCCTGATTCCGCGCGGGCTGGAGTGGCCGGAAAAAACCTTCAACGCCCCGCTTTCATCGGGGCAGGCGCCGCCCGCAGAGGACGCAGAAAAACACAAGGGGAAGCACAAGGCGGCCGGCACGCCGCATCGGGTGCTGGGGAAGGAAGCGCAGCGCAGCGCGGAGTTCGCCGACCTGGAAGGCGTGGTGGTGGACGTGGAGATTACGGAGTGGCCCACAGCCACGCAGAACTCCCGCGGGCGAGTGCTGGAAATCCTGGGCCGCGAAGGCGACTTCGGGGTGGACGTGGAGATCATCATCCGCAAGTACCGTCTTCCGCACCGCTTCCCGGAAGAAGTCCTGGAAGAAGCGCGCGCCTTCGGCGCCGGGGTTGCGGCCAGCGAGGTGCGGCGGCGGCGCGATTACCGCGACCTGCCCATCGTGACCATAGACGGGGAGACGGCTCGCGACTTCGACGACGCGGTGCTGGTGCGGCCCTTGCCGGGCGGCAACTTCGAACTGCAGGTCCACATCGCCGACGTGGCGCACTACGTGCGGCCGGGAACGGCGCTGGACGCGGAAGCGCGGCTGCGGGGCACGTCGGTTTATTTCCCCGATCGCGCCGTGCCCATGCTGCCCATGGAGCTTTCCACCGATTTGTGCAGCTTGCGGCCGCGCGAAGAGCGCCTGGTGATGTCGTGTGTGATGGAGCTGGACCGCCAGGGCGAGGTTCGCGGCTACGACCTGCAGGAGGGTGTGATCCGCTCCGCCGAACGCATGACCTACACCGCGGTGAACGCGGTGCTGGAAGGCAACGCCGCCGCGCGAAAGCAATACGCTTCCCTGGTGGCGGAGTTCGAGCGCATGCGCGAGCTGGCGCTCATCCTGAACCGCAAGCGCATTCGGCGAGGCTCGATTGATTTCGACCTTCCGGAACCGGTGATCGAGTTCGACGAGTTCGGGCTGATGCGCGCCATTCTGCCCTCGGATCGCAACCTGGCGCACCGCCTCATCGAGGAGTTCATGCTGGCGGCCAACGAATGCGTGGCCGCGCACCTGGAGCAGCGGGGCGTGCCCTCGCTGTACCGCATCCACGAGAAACCGGACGCCAAGAAAGTCTACGAGTTCGAGACCCTGGCGGCGGGGTTTGGATATTCGCTGGGCGTTGGTCCGCTGCCCATCCAGCGCATGCAGCTCCGGGGCGAGCGGCGCGCGCGGCACGGCACGGGACGGCCGCCCCGCGAGGTCGAGGTGCCGAAGGAGGTGCGAGTCACGCCGCACATGTACCAGAAGCTGGTCGAGAAGATCGCGGGCAAACCCGAGGAGCGCATCCTCGCCTTCCTGATGCTGCGCTCGCTGATGCAGGCGAAGTACTCGGAAGAGAACGTGGGGCACTTTGCGCTGGCGTCCAGTAGCTACACACACTTCACGTCGCCCATCCGGCGCTACCCCGACCTGATCGTGCACCGCATTCTGAAGCAGGCGCTGCGGGAGGCGGCGGGCGCGCCCCTCCCGGAAGAGGCCCTGCAGGACATCGCGGCGGAGTCCAGCCAGGCGGAGCGCCGGGCCGACGACGCCGAGCGCGAGCTGATGGAGTGGAAGAAGATCCGCTTCATGGAAGAAAAAGTGGGCGAGGACTTCGACGCCCTGATCATCAGCGTGACGCGTTTCGGCTTCTTCGTGGAGCTGGTGGACCTGTTCGTGGAGGGCCTGGTTCCCATCGGCACGCTCACCGGCGACCGCTATACCTACCGCGAGAACACGCGCCAGATCATCGGCGAGCGCACGAAGAAAAGATACTCGCTGGGAGACTCTGTGCGCGTGCTGCTGGACCGCATTGACCGCGTGCAGCGGAAGTTGCAGTTTTCCGTGGTCGAGTAGGCGCGGGCGATGTCGCCCGCTTCCACACGGGCTAGAGCAGGAACTCGTCTATGGCGCTGGGGGAGGAGGGCGCGGATGGGCGGGGGGCGCGGGCCTTGGGGCGCGGGCGGGACGCTTGCGCCACAGCCGGCGGGACACCGGGGCTACGAGAGGACGTGGTCGGCCGTGCTACGCGGTGGCGGGAGAGGTATTCAACCAGGGCGGCGCGGTCGCCGTCGAACAGGTTGGCCAGCAGCCGGCTGACGGCCTCAAGGCGCGCGGTTTCGCGATCAAGCTGTGGGGAGTATAGCCAGGCACGGCCATTTTTGCGGCGCGTGACCACACCCTTGGCGGTCATGCGGTCCAGCACGGTCATCACCGTGGTGTAGGCAAGCGGGCGGTCGAGAGCGGAGCGCACTTGCGCAACCGTAGCGCCGGACCTGTTCCACAGGACCTTCATGCAGTCCAGCTCGAGCTGTGCCAGCCGGCTTCCGCGGGCCATTCTCAGTCGTCCTTGTCGTCGATTGCGGCGGCGGATGTGGCGGCGTCGGCGGCGGGTGGCGCCGCTTCCGGCGTTGCCTCCAGGAAGCGCCGGACCTTGAGCAGCGGCCGGCCGAGCGACGAGTTATAGGAAGTCCAATCGTCGGTGACCTCGGCTTCGCGCTCCATGTGGGCACGCATGCTCTCCATCTTGGAATCCAGGTCGTCGAGGTAGTGCAGCATGAGCGCCTCGGGAAACATGGGCAGCTTGGGCGAGCCGAATTCGTACTGGCCGTGATGGCTGATGATGAGGTGCTCGAGCAGCGTTTTGAGGCGGTCGGGAAAATTCGGGACGAGCGCGATCTTCTGGTGCAGCATCTCCAGCTCGATGATCATGTGCCCGAGCAACTGTCCGCGGGTGGTGTAAGAAAAGGAGCGCTTGTAGGCCAGCTCGTGGACCTTGCCGATGTCGTGCAGAAAGGCGCCGGCGAGGAGCAGGTCGAGGTCAATCTGCGGATAGTGGGCGGCGGCGAACCGGCACAGGCGGCAGAGCGAAACCACGTGGTCCAGGAGCCCTCCGAGATAGGCGTGGTGCAGGCTCTTGGCGGCGGGCGCCGTGCGGTAGGCCTCGGCGATGGCGGCGTCGGCCAGGAAGGCCTGGAGCAGCGCCTTGAGGTGCGGATCTTTCAGTTCCTCGACGAAGCTACCCAGCGTGCGCCAGAGTTCGTCTACGTCCTTGGCGGTGCGAGGGAAGTAGTCGGTGTAGTCCACCTCGGCATCGGAGAGGCGGCGCAGTTTGTGGATGGTGATCTGGAAGTGCTTGTTGTAGCGGTTGAGCAGGCCTTTGACCTTGACGAAGTCGTCCAGCTCGAAGAGGCTGAGAAACTCAGGGACGTTGTCCCAGACGCGGGCTTCGAGCTGGCCGGCGCGGTCGGCCAGGGTGAGGGAGAGATAGGGGTCGCCGCCGCGCCGCGGCCGCAACTGCTTGGCAGCGACCACGAACGACGATGTGATGACCTGGTTTTCGCGGGAGGCGGCGTCGGAAACGTAAAAGTCTTTCATCAGAACAGAATGAATTTCTTTTTCTTCTTCTTTTTTTCCTGCTCGATCTCCGCCGCGGTGGTGAAGATGGGCTTGGTCTGGTTGGGGCTGGCCCCGCTGTCCACGTAGCCTTCCTTGATGTCTACGTAGGCCTCTTCGCGCAGCCGGGTGAGGAAGACGCGCAGGGCGGGCTGCATCTTGGAGTAGTAAATGCGCTCCATGATGTTGGGCTCGATCTCCTTTTGCGGTGGCACACCGGCGGCGTGGTGCTCGCTGACCTTGAGGATGATGAATCCCTGGCGGGTGCGCGTGACCTCGGAAACCTCGCCCGCCTTCATGGCAAAGGTGGTGTTCTCCAGCTCCGGGGCCAGGACGCCGCGCTTGAAAAAGCCGAGGTCGCCTCCCTGGGCCGCGGTGGGGCCGTCGGAATTCTTCTGCGCCACTTCCTCGAAGCTGGCGCCGCCGCGGATCTGCGCCAGCAGGGCCCGCGCTTTCTCCTCGGCCTCCGCCACTTTCAGGGGATCGGGTGGAGGAGGAGGATCGCCCTCTTTGCCGCCGGGGTTGGGAGCCTGGGTGGAGATCAGGATCTCGCTGAGCCGCACCTGCTCGGGCCGCTCGAACTCGGCCTTGTGCTCCTCGTAGTAGGCGCGGGCTTCCTCCTGGGTGATCTGGATGCGCCCGCCCACTTCGCGGCTGATCACTTGCTGGGTGATGATATTGCCGCGCACGTTCTCCTTGAAGTCCTCGTAGGAAACGCCCTGCTCGCGGGCAGCGCTTTCCAGGTCTTCCAGGGTCTCCAGCTTGAGCTGCTTGCGGATCTCGTCGAGCCGCTTGATCAGCTCGACGTCGGCGGTGAGGCCCATGTCCTTGCCGCGCTGGATGAGGAGCTGCTGGTCAATCAGGTCGCGGAGGATGTCCTTCTCGCGCTCGGCGAACTGCTGCTCGACCCCGCCGCCGTATTGCTGCTGAAGCTCGCCGCGAAGCTGCTCGCGGGCGCGCTGGAACTCCGAGCGGCTGACAATCTCGCTGTTGATGCGGGCCACGATCTCTTCCACTACCGTGTCCGCCGCCAGCGGCAGGGAGGCGAGCAGGAGAGCCAGCAGAAGACGGTTGGCGGTTCGCTTCCCGGAAGCCTGGATTCGCTCTAGCGCTTTCAAAAAGTCCTTTCCAACGCCAAGGTCCTTCAACTCGCCCCGTTCAAGTTTACAACCCCGGCGGCGGAATGAACAGGCGCGGCCCGGTTGGGAAAAAGCGGAGAAGCCCGTATAATCGAGCGCTTTTGGGAGGAGACGCGAATGAGGATGGTTGGTTCCTGCATGGTGGTGCTGGCGCTGGGGGCGGCAGCCTGGGGGCAGGCAGCGGCCGCACCCGCGCGCAAAGACCTGGTGGAGAAGAGCGGGCGCTACGAGATGGCGCGCTATCTGAACATACGCTCGGCCACCAGCCCGTCGTATTCTCCGCTCACCGACGACATCGTCTATCTCACCAACATCACCGGGACGAACCAGGTTTGGAAGCATCCGGCGCGGGGCGGCTGGCCGGAGCAGCTCACCTTCTTCGACGAGCGGGTGCAGGAGGTGAAGTGGTCTCCGCGGGGAGACGTGGTGCTGTTCACCCGTGACGCGGGCGGCGACGAGCGCACACAGCTCTGGCTGATGGACCCCAACGGCGAGAGCCTGGTGGCGCTTACCCAGGCGCCCAAAGTGATCCATGAATTCGGCGATTTTTCCCGCGACGGAGAATGGATCTGCTACGCCTCCAACGAACGCACGGAACGGCTGTTCGACCTCTACGTGATGGAACTGGCCACGCGCCAGGCGCGCCGCATCTTCGCCGGCGACGAGAACCACTACGCGCATTCCTTTTCTCCCGACGGACGGTACGTGCTGGCGGTGCGCAGCCGCAGCAGCTACGAGAACGACCTGTTCCTCATCGACACGCAAAGCGAGAGCGTGATCCACCTTACCCCGCACACCGGCCCGGCCTATTACCGCGACATGGTGTGGGCGCCCGACGGCTCCGGCGTCTACCTGGCGTCCAACCAGGACCGCGACAAGTCCAACCTGGCGTTCCTCGACGTGCGCCAGCGCAAGCTCAACTACCTGGAGGAATCTCAGCCCGAAGTGGACGACACCACCAGCATCGCTATCGACCGCGCGGGCACGCTGCTGTTCTATGCGTGGAACGAGAACGGAGCCTCAGCGGTGCGCCTCCGTCACCTGAAGACGGGGCTCACAGAGCTGTTTCGCGGACTGCCGCGCGGCGTGGTAGGCCCGGGCTCGTTCAACGGCGACGGCGCCAAGGTGGCTTTCAGTTACTCGTCGCCGGCGATCAACAGCGACGTGTGGGTGCTGTCGCGGGGTGGAGTGAAGCCGGCAGTAGCGGGCGCCGCTGCGCGCCGCGAGCAAGCCGAGGCCAGGCAGGTAACGCACTCCACTCCGGCCGGCATTCCGGCCAGCAGCCTGGTAACGCCGGAGATGGTGAGCTACGCCTCGTTCGACGGGACTTCGATCCCGGCGTTTTTCTATCTTCCGCGTGGGGCGCAGAAGGACGGCAAGCTTCCGGCGATTGTGTACGTGCACGGCGGGCCGGAGTCGCAGGAACGCGCCAGCTTCAGCGCCGCCTTCCAGTACTTTCTGAACCGCGGCTACGCCATCCTGGCGCCCAACATCCGGGGCAGCGACGGCTTCGGCAAGGCCTACCTGGCCGCGGACAACTACAAGAAGCGCCCGGACGCCGTGCGCGACGTGGCCCTGGCCGCTGATTACCTGAAGGCGTCGGGCTACGTGGATGGGAAGAAGATCGCGGTGATGGGCGGCAGCTACGGCGGCTACATGGCGCTGGCGCAGGCCACCACGTATCCAGACATTTGGGCGGCGGTGGTGGATATTGTCGGCGTGGCCAACTGGAGCACGTTCTTCAAGACCACTGGGGCGTGGCGCCGGGCGCACCGCGCCGCCGAGTACGGCGATCCGGAAAAGGACCCGGAGTTCATGCACTCCATCTCGCCCATCAACTTCGTGGACCGCATCAAGGCGCCGTTGATTGTGGTGCAGGGAGCAAATGATCCGCGCGTGCCCAAGACGGAGTCCGACCAGATGGTGGAAAAGGTGAGAGCGCGCGGGACGCCGGTGGAGTATCTGGTTTTCGCCGACGAGGGACACGGCCTGGCCAAGCGTCATAACCGCATCAAGGGCTATACCGCGATTGCGGATTTCCTGGACAAGTACGTGAGGGACGCGCGGTAGTTGCAGGTATCAGGTGTCAGGTGTCGGGTATCCGGCCCGGCCGAGGGCGGCCGGGCTACACAGTCCTACTGCGTTTTCTTTTTCTTCCCGAACAAACCGCCCAAGGCGCCGCCAATGCCTTCGACCGGGGCGGTGACCGTCTGGGTGACGGCGCCGGCCACGTCGGGCACGAAGATGGGATTTGAGGTGGTGCCCTGGATCAGGAAGGGGAGAGCGCCCTTGGACTGGCCCAGGGAAGAGAGCGTGGACAGGCCGCCGAGCGCTCCGCCTCCGCCGCTGAGCCGGGCGAGCATCTTGAAGTTCAGCGAGCTGTTCGAGCCGATGGTGCCGTTGCCGGTGACGGCCCCGATGCTGGGCACTACGATGTTCAGTTTGTCGGCGCGGATTCCCTCGGGTCCTACCCGCAACTGCGAACTCAAGGTTTCGATAAAGGTGTCGGAGCCGGCCTTTACGCCGGAGAACGCCGCCAGCGCGGACATCTTCGAACCCAGGTTGAAGCCGGCCAGCTTGGTGCCCGAAACGTTGACGGGACCGGTGATCACCAGGCGGTCGAGGGGGCCGTCGAGGGAGAGGTTTGCCGAAGCAACTCCGCCCTGAAGGGACGATCCCGAAGGCAACACCACGCCGAAGGCCGGCAAGAGGCCCTGGATGTCGTTCACCGGAAGCTGCTCGCCCTTGAATTTCATGTGCACCACGGGGCTGGCGCCGCGGGTGTCGTAATTGCCGGTGAGGCGGGCGGTGCTGGAGCCGGTGCGGATGTCGCCGCGCACCAGAGTGCCGGCTTGGCGGGCAGCGTCATAGTCGGTGGCGAAGTCGAATCCCACAGGGGACTTCGCGGGCTGGCCGCCGCGTACCACGCGCAACTGGCTGGCCGTAGCCTTGCCTTCGGCGCGCGCCGTCTTGCCGTCGGACTTCACTGTGCCGTCGAAATCCATCACGCCGGCCAAGCCGGAGGAGGAATCCAGAAAGCCGCTGGCACCCAGGTTGAATTTCTCCACCTTGACCGCGGCGCTGACCGGCGTTTGCGCGGCGTCGGTGCGGTTGATGGGACCGGCCTTGCCTTCCAGGTTCAGCGCGCCCCCGCCGGGCGTCTTGGCGTCGAAGGTAAAAGAAATCGGCGAACTGAAGGAAACGTTGTTGGCAACCAGGTTCACGTCGTCATAGGTCTGGGTCTTGGGGTTGCGGGTGCGGCCGCTGATGCTGCCCACGGTGAGCTTGCCATTCACCACTTTCAGCGTGCCCACGGAGAAATCGGTGGCGGCATCGTCGGGCGCCTTCTTCTTGCCGTCGGCGGCGCCCAGGCTGGAGAAATTCCACTTGCCGCCGGGCGCGCTCAGCAGCGTTACCTGCGGCTCTGCCAGAGTGAGCGAGCGCGCTTGCAGGGAGCGCGAGAAGATGAGCGGCAGCAGATCCACGCCGATGTCCACCGACTTCACGGTCAGGAACGCGCCCTTCTGGAAGGCGGGATCGTCGGCGATGGAGATGTCGCGCGCGGTGACGCCGCCGGCCAAGAGCGAGAAGTCCAGCTTGCCGATCTTGACTTCGCGCCCCAGGGCGGCGCCCATCTCGGCTTCGACCTTGGGACGGAAGCTGTCCACGTTGACGAACAGGGGCACGGCGAGCAGAAGCAGAATGAGGCCGCCGAAAATGCCGGCGAGGATCAGGCCCTTACGCTTCATGTCAGGCCTCCGGACGGCAGAAGTGAGTCCCGCGGAGGAGACGATGCTAGCACCGGTTGGGGAGAGCGGCAACAACTGGGGCCGGTGCGCTACTGCCCGGCCGAGGGCGGCGGCGCCACACGCGGGCGAGGTCGCCCGCTTCCACTCGGGTTACGGGTTGCGCACCAAGGCGACGGAGGTCATGTCGTTGGAAGGCTTGGTGCCGGCGGTGAAACGGTCGAGGGCGTCAAGCAGGCCGGCGCACAGCTCCTTGGCGTCACGGAATTGAAGGCCGGCGTAGGTGTCGCGCAGGCGGTCCAGTCCGAATTCCTGCCGGTGCGATTTTCCTTCCAAGAAGCCCTTGGAAACCACGACGAAGGAAGCGCCGGGTGCAACCACGGAGACGGCTGCTTCATGGGTGGCGTGATGGAACAGGCCGAGGGGAAGTCCAGTGGAGGAGAGCAAGGTAATGCCGCCGGCGTCGCGAATAAGGCCGGGATGATGGCCGGCGTTGACGTAGTACAGCGTGCCCAACTCCGCTTCATAGCTGGCTAGAAAACCCGGACAATACCGGACCCCCTCGGAGGCGGCACGCAGGGCGCGGTTGAGCTCGATAAAAAGCAGCGCCAAAGCCTCGCTGTGATTGCAGGACTCGCCGGAAAACAACTCAGCGGCTTTCAGGCGAAATGCGTCCTGGACGGCGGCGGCCACGTCCATGGCGGGCCCGCGCTTGCCGGCAATGTCCAGCAGCGCCAGCACGGTGCGGGTGGGGCTGATTTCGACAAAGTCGTAGAAGTCGCCGCCCACGCGGATGGGGCGGTACTCCGCCGCCACGCTTGCTCCGGTGATACGGGGAGCGACGGCGCGCACCGGCTGGCGCGTGGCGGGCGCAGGCTTGGGTTTCTGGAAAGGAAGGCGCATGGGAAGGGGAAAGCTACCACAGAATTGACGATTGGTTCATTGATTCATTGACGATTGCCCCCGCTCTTCCACGCTCTTTTTCAATCGTCAATGAAGAAATGAATCAATCGTGAATCTCCCTCACTCGCCGTAGGTGCGCTTGAGGTAGGCGGCGACGTCTTCCTCCAGGCGGCCGTAGCCGGCGCGCACCACAGCACGCAGGGCGGCCTCGGTGGTGGAGCCCTCGCCGATGCGCTCCAGCACGCGCACCACGTCGCTCATGCCGTAGGTTTCGCGGATGTACTCCACTGCGGCCAGCGACTCCAGGTAAGCCAGGCTGGCGTGCGCCTGGCCCAAGCGCAGGAACGACCCTTCCAGTTGGCCCAGCGGGATGTGCTTCTGCGCGGCAAAAAGCCTGGCCAACTGCCGCCCCTGGGCGCTGGAAGAGCGCGGCTCCAGGGCCATGGCCACGCCTTCATTCAGCCACACCGGGCAGCGATTGCGGGTGATCTGGTTGACGAAGGAGTGGACCAGTTCGTGCTTGAGGATGCGGGAGAGTTCTCCGGTGACGGAGTCGAGGCCTTCGACAGGGATGCGCAGCTTGCCGTCGTTGAGCGCGCCCGTCCAAGCGGGAGCACGGGTGACGTCGGTGAAGGCCTCCTCGGTGTAGAGGATGACGGAGATGGTTTCGCGCGGAGCAAGATCCAGCTCCCTGACCAGGGTGCTGTAATGCATTTCCAGAGTGGCCAGGAGCTGGCGGCGGAAGGATTCCGAGGTCTGACGGCCCTCATAGCGCAGCGCGAAGTGGTTGCTCTCCTGCTGCCCGAAGGAGGCCTCGGCTGTGAGGTCGCGCTCCGCCTGCTCCAGGTAGCGTTGCACCACGGCGTTGGGCCGCAGCTCGAGCGAGCGCTTCCAGGCGAGCACCGCTTCCGCAGTTTTCTCCAAGTAGAAATAGCCGAAACCCAGGAGCGCAAAGGCGTCGGCGGAATTGGGCGCCAGGCGGGTGGCGCGCTCGGCCTGACCGGCGGCTTCCGAGTAGCGGCGCAACTGCAGCAGCACCGCGGCGTGGTACTCGAGGATGGCAGTTTGGTCGGGGCGGTGGGCGAGGGCGCGCTCCAGATAGAGGCGGGCGCGGTCGGCGCTGCCGTAATTCAGCTCGTGGCGGGCGGCGGTGTAGTAGGCAACAGCCGCCAGTTGGGGATCGGCGGGACTGTCGAGCCGGGCCAGGGCCTCGGTGTCTACTCGTCCGTCGCGGACCACGCGCGCCAGCAGCTCGGGCGACGCGGGCAGCTCGGTGCTGGGCGCAAAATCCGGCAGCTCTTCGCGGCGCGCAGGCGCAGAAGTGCCGGCTCCGCTTTCGATCTTGTCCACCAGCGACTTGGAAATGGTGAAGGTGTTGTCGCCAATCCGGTATTCGACGCGGCCCTTGTCCTCGCGCACGCTGTCGGCCACGATGGAGCGCCCGTTCTTCAGGCGGATGATGTCCGCCGCAGAAAACGGGGCCAGCAGCAGCGCGCCCAGGAAGATGACAAGAACCCGCACAATGGCGCATTCTAGCAGGTGGAATGAGGCCCTCTGATACCCGCAGAGTAACCAGACAGGTCCTTGCCCAAGTGCTGGGGCTGGGGCTGGCGGGATGGTTTCCGCTGTGGGCGCAGACGGCGCCCGCAGCCGTGGCGGCACCTGTCCCCGGTCCGGCGACGGCGTTTTACAACCAACTGCGCATTGTAGGACTCGATCCTGAGCGGGTGTACGACGTGCGCGACGCCGCTCTCGACCGCTCCGGCGTACATCTGTCGTTCAACGAAGGCACGCTGGCCTTCACCCGGAGCGTGGAAGGCAGGATCACAGGCGCATTTTTCGAGGGAGAAGGCGAGATTCTGCTGATCCCCTATGATCGGGCGGAGCGCGGGTCGCTGGCGCTGCACACCGGATCGCCCGTGCTCACCGAAAAGTTCTCCACGGCCTACCTGCGTTTCAACGACTCCACCTACGAAGAGTTGCTGCCTTCCTTGCGCCCAGCAGCCGGGGCGCAGGAGTTCCTGACGCGCTGGGATGCAGTGGCCCGCAGCCTGGCGGAGGCGCACGCTTTGCGCCTGCTGGTGGGCTTCCTGAACTCCCCCGCGAAACCCGGGCCCGAGGACGACGGGACCGAGGCGCCCGGCCGGATGCTGCACGTCCGCCTGAGTGGCCAGCGGCTGGGGACCTTCGACGTGCGGGTGGATACGCTTTTCGTCGAGGACGTGGCGGTGACCCAGCCGGTGTACGAAGAGGGCGTGCTGTTCAACAACACTTGGACTCTGTTCTCGTCGCGGACGCGCCCGCGTCCGGGGCAGAGCCGGACTCCGGACTCGGCCTATGCTCCGGAACACTCGGTGCGCATCACGGGGCACAGTATCCGGGCGCAGGTGACGCCGCCGGAAGACCTGGAAGCGGAAGCTACGGTAACGCTGCAGGCCGGAGAACCCGGGTTCCGGGCGCTGTTTTTCGAGCTCTCCCGGTATTTGCAGGTCCGGAGCGTGACCGCGGAAGGAGAAGCGCTGGAGTTCATCCAGAACCCGGCGCTGCAGGGCAGCGAACTGGCGCGCCGCGGCAACGACTTCGTTGCGGTGGTCTTCCCCAAGCCGCTGGAACCGGGCCGGCGCGTCCAGGTCCGCTTCACCTACGGAGGCAAAGTGCTGTCGGAGGCCGGGGGAGGGCTGCTCTACGTAGGCGCGCGCGGCACCTGGTTTCCCAATCGCGGGATGGCCATGGCCGACTTCGAGCTGGAGTTTCGCCATCCCGCGGAGTGGACGCTGGTGGCCACCGGCAAACGGGTGTCGCAAGCGAACGAGGGTGGGCAGATGGTGTCGCGCTGGGTTTCCGAACGGCCTCTGCCGGTGGCCGGCTTCAACCTGGGGCGCTACGTGGCCGCCGCCGCCACCACCCAGAACACGGTCATCGAGACTTACGCTGCCCGCAGCGTGGAGAGCACCTTCCCGCGCCAAAACCTGATGATGATTCCGCGGCCCAACCCGCGAGTGGCTGGTGCGCCGCGCTTCGTGCAATCCCCGGCGCGGCCGGACCCGGCGCGCAACGCGCAGGCCGTGGCCGAGCGCGCCGCGCGCACCATTGAGTTCCTCAGCGAACGCATCGGACCGTTTCCTTACGGCCAGCTTGCCCTCACCCAGATGCCGGGCCGCAACAGCCAGGGATGGCCGGGGCTGGTGTTCCTTTCCAGCTATGCCTTTCTCTCTCCGGAAGAACGCATGCAGGCCAGTCTGGATGACACCGACCAAGCGGTCTACCAGAACCTGATGCAGGCCCACGAAACCGCTCACCAGTGGTGGGGCGACCTGATCCTGTGGCGCAGCTACCGCGACCAGTGGCTGGTGGAAGCGCTGGCCAACTATTGCGCGCTGCTGGAACTGGAAGCGCAACAGCCGGACAGGTTTCAATCCATGCTCGAGTATTACCGCCGGGAACTGGAGCACAAGACGGAGTCCGGACGCCCCTACCGCGAGGCCGGGCCGGTGACTCTGGGCATGCGGCTCTCGTCCTCGCGGTTTCCGGAGGGGTACGAGGCCATCGCCTATGGCCGCGGCACCTGGCTGTTCCACATGCTGCGGCACCTGCTGCGCGAGGAGACCACGGCTGGCCCCGCCCGTTCGCGCGCGGCCGCCGCCACCGCCGCCGCCGACCAGAAGTTCTTCGCCGTGCTGCGGGAGCTGCGCACCCGCCACGAAAACAAGGACATCTCCACCCGAGAAGTGCTGCAGGCATTCGAGGACGCGCTGCCCCCCTCGGCGCACTTCGACGGCCGGAAGTCCCTGGACTGGTTCTACGAGGAATGGATCAATGGCACGGCCATACCGCGCTTCGAGCTGGGCGGGGTGCGCTTTGCGCCTCGCGGCGGCAAGGCCGTGGCCAGCGGAAAAATTTTCCTCAAGGACGCGCCTGAAACCATGGTGGCCCCGTTGCCCATCTACGCCGCCGGCGCACGCGGCAGGCCGGTGTACGTGGGCCGCGTGTTTGCCGACGGCCCCGAAACCGAGTTCCGAATCAACGTTCCCGCCGGGACTACCAAACTGCTGCTCGATCCCTATGGGACGGTGCTGAGACAACCGTAGTTCAGGTGTCAGGTGTTAGGTCTCAGGTGGCGGGAATCTTCCGCTATAATGACGGAGCGACACCCTGCCCGCCGTGTCCTCCGGAGAGGTGGCCGAGTGGCTGAAGGCGGCGGTTTGCTAAACCGTTGTAC
>CAZXVY010000025.1:0-16267 GCA_964644115.1 uncultured Terriglobales bacterium | reverse complement strand
CTCCATCCTGGGCAACGTGAAGTGGCACTACAACGTGGTGAACAACGTGCTGCCGCGCATGGAGATGGTGGCGGTGAACGAGTGGTGGTGGTCCACCTCCTGCGAGTATGCGGATGTCGTCTTCGCCATCGACTCCTGGGCCGAAATGAAACAGCCCGACATGACCGCATCGGTCACCAATCCGTTCCTGCAGGTCTTCCCGCGCACTCCGCTGCCGCGCATTTTCGAGACCCGCGGCGACGCCGAAGCCGTGGCCGCGGTGGCCGAACAACTGGCCCGCCTCACCGGCGACAACCGCTTCCTCGACTACTTCAAGTTCGTCCGGGAAGGGCGCATGGACGTCTACCTGCAGCGCATCCTGAGCGCCAGCTCGGCCACCAAGGGCTACCAGATCGACGACCTGGAGGCCAAGGCAAAGAAGGGCATTCCTGCGCTCATGATGACCCGCACCTCGCCGCGTCACGGCGGTTACGAGCAGACCTACGACTCCAAGCCCTGGTACACCCGCACCGGGCGGCTGGAGTTCTACCGCGACGAGAACGAGTTCATCACCTACGGCGAGAATCTGCCCGTCTATCGCGAGCCCATCGATTCCACTTTCTATGAACCCAACGTGATCGTGGGAGTGCCGCATCCCTGCTTCCGCGCCGAACAGCCCGGCTCCTACGGTGTGGACGTAGACGATCTCTCCTGCGAGGCCCGGCAGGTGCGCAACGTCATCAAGCCCTGGAGCGAAGTCGCAAAGACGCAGCATCCGCTGGCCAAGGACGGCTATCGTTTCATTTTTCACACCCCCAAGTACCGCCACGGGTCGCACACCACGCCCATCGACACCGACATGGTGGCCGTGCTCTTTGGTCCCTTTGGTGACTTGTATCGGCGGGACAAGCGCATGCCCTTTGTCACCGAGGGTTACGTGGACATCCATCCCGCCGACGCGAAGGAACTGGGCGTCGAGGATGGCGACTACGTCTGGATCGATTCCGACCCTTCCGACCGGCCCTATCGCGGATGGAAGAAGAGCGATCCGGCTTATAAGGTCGCACGCCTGCTGTGCCGTGCGCGCTACTACCCGGGCACGCCCCGCGGTGTGACCCGCATGTGGTTCAACATGTACGCCGCCACACCCGGCAGCGTGCAAGCTGCGGAAACCCGTCCCGACGGCCTGGCCAAGAACCCGGAGACCAATTACCAGGCCATGTTCCGCTACGGCAGCCACCAAAGCACTACCCGCGGCTGGCTGAAGCCCACTCTCATGACCGACACGTTGAGCCGCAAGGAGCTGATGGGTCACGCCATGGGGCAGGGCTTCCTGGCGGATTCGCACTGCCCCACGGGCGCGCCGCGCGAGTCCATTGTGAAGATTACCCGCGCCGAGCCCGGCGGATTGAACGGCCAAGGTCTGTGGCGCCCGGCCCAGCTCGGCCTGCGTCCCGGATACGAGAACAACGCTATGCAGCGATACCTGAAGGGTGAATTCATCAAGAAGGGAAAGTGAAGCCATGCCTCGCGTCTACAACTGGCAAATCGGCCGCCCCATGAGCTACTGGTACTCGGAGAACCGCCCCCAGCGGCAGTTCGGCGCGGTGTTCGACATCAACAAGTGCATCGAGTGCCAAACCTGCACCCTGGCCTGCAAGACCACGTGGACTAGCGGCCGCGGGCAGGAGTACATGCTCTGGAACAACGTGGAGACCAAACCCTACGGCAGCTACCCGCTGGCCTGGGACCTGAAGGTGCTGGAGCAGCTCGGTCCGCAGAAATGGGAGGGCAGCGTTTACGCCGGACGCACCGTGTTCGAGGCCCCGCCTTCCGGCCAGCGCGTCCTGGGCACCGACCGGCTCGACATCGATTACATGTATCCCAACGTGGGCGAGGACGAGATCTACGGCTCCGTGGAACGCGGTGGACACCTCAGCCTGCCGCAGCAGATGTGGATGTTCTACCTGGCGCGCATCTGCAACCACTGTACGTATCCGGCGTGCCTCGCGTCCTGCCCGCGCTCTTCCATCTACAAGCGGCCGGAGGACGGCATCGTGGTCATCGACCAGGGCCGCTGCCGCGGCTATCAGGAGTGCGTGAAGGCCTGCCCCTACGGCAAGGTGTACTTCAACCCCTCCACCGGCACCAGCGAGAAGTGCATTGCCTGCTTCCCCAAGATCGAGCAGGGCATCCAGCCGCAGTGCTTTGTGAACTGCATCGGAAAGATCCGTTTGCAGGGCTGGATCTCACCGCCGGAAAAGGCCAGAGAAGACAATCCCATCGACTACCTGGTGCACATACGCAAGTTGGCACTGCCGCTCTACCCGCAGTACGGGCTGGAGCCCAACGTGTATTACGTTCCGCCCGTCCACGTGCCGCCACCTTTCCTGGAGCAGATGTTCGGGCCCGGTGTGGCGTCCGCCATCGAAACCTATCGCAACGCCAGGAACGACAAGACCCTGGCCGGGCTGTTCGCGCTCTTCGGATCCACCGAGCGCACCATTCCTTACTTCAAGATTGTGGGCGATTACGCCGTGGCTTTGGACGACAACCGCAAAGAGACCGTCCGCGTGCCGATCTACGAACCGGTGCACATTCGCCCGGCACAGGATCGGCTGTATCAGGTCATGCGCAGCAATACGACGTAGAAGGAGACGAGCATGCGTCGCACAGGCTTCATCCTTATCGGCATCGTTATCGGCATCGTTCTGGTCGCACTTGCGGGCTCCAAGCGCGGGCCGCAGGTGGACACGCAGCAGGTGGCAGCCAAACATATTTCTGTGCCCTTGCCCTTCGAGGACCCCGCATCCCCGCTGTGGCAGCAGGCCACCGAGCATCCCGCCAAGATGATGGTGCAGAACATTGCCGAACCCAAGTTGCTCGAGCCGGGCGTGTCGGTGGTCAACGTGCGTGCCCTGCACAACGGCGATTGGGTGGTCTTCCGCCTGGAATGGCAGGACGCCACCCAGGACCTGATTCCGAGCCCAGGGAAGGGTTCGGATGCGGCTGCCATCCAGTTCCCCCTGGCGCAGACGGCGGATGTGCCGAATCCGGCGATGGGCGAGCGCGGCAAGGGCGTGCGCATCTGGTACTGGAAGGCGGTCTGGCAGGATGATGCCGAGCGGCAGAAGGCCGGCAAGGGCGACCGCATCGCCACGCTCTATCCCAACGCTGCGCCCGATCACTATCCCTCGCAAGCCAACCCGGCAGCGCGGGAAGAGATGGAAAAGCGCTACGCTCCCGCGCGCGCAGCCGGAAACCCCATCCTGGTACGCCCCCATGGCGGACCCGTACAGGTGCTCATGGCCGAAGGCTTCGGCAACACCACCGCCACACCCACGCAGACCGCCCGCGGAGGCGGCGTTTGGAAGAACGGAAAATGGTTGACCACCATCGCACGATCGCTGCGCCCAGGCGCCGAGCTGGGTGACCTGGAGATTGGTAAGCGTGGCTACATCGCCTTCGCCATATGGGACGGCGACAAGCAGCACACTGGCTCCCGCAAGATGCGCTCCGGATGGATCCCCTTCCAATTGGTGAAAAAATGATCACTGCCGCGGAACAAGACGTCGTGACCTGGCTGGAGCGGGCAACCAGCTATCGCTTCTTCTCTTTGTATTTCCGTCTCCCGACGGAAGCAGTCAATGCCGAGCTTGTGGCGCTTTCGACGCACCTCTCCCACGAACTGCGGGAACTTGCGGAGATGCGGCAGCAGCTCACGCTGGAAGAGTGCGCCCAGGAGTTCCACCGCGTGCTGGGCGCCGGTGGCATACCCGCCTGTGCGTCGTCGTATGACGACAATGCACTCGCGGGCCGCGGGCCTATGCTGGCCGACATTTCCGGCTTCTACCAGGCCTTTGCGTATCGGCCGGAGCCGCCGCCGGCTGAGGTGCCGGACCATCTCGCGGTCGAGCTGGACTTCCTAAGCTACCTCGTCGTGAAGGTTGCCTTTGCCCTGAATGAAGGCTGCCAGGAGGAGGCGGATATCGCTCGGCAGGCGTGGGAGCGCTTTCTTGCCCAGCACCTGCGCGACTGGACGGAGCGGTTCCATGCCCAACTGGAACGAAGCTCATCGCCCTTCTACCAGCAGGCTGCAATGCAACTGTGCAAGCTTCTCAGCAACCGAACCTAGTCAGGGGCCGAGGCTACGGGCCTGAGCCGCCGGTGGAGGGGGTCCTTTCGCTGGGGAGTTGGATGTCGGTCGCGCACCTTACCACAGATCGATGTGGGTGGAAGTTTGCAGTCAGCTGGTTTGGTGCGCGGGTGCGGTCTGCGGCGAGAACAGCCCCGACTTCAGCAGAACCATGAGCAACGTAAAATCGCCGGTGAGTTCGCACGCCGCAATCAGGACTACCAGCCAGGTTGCATGCACGCGGGTGTGCACGATGGCCAGCAGCAAGGTTGCGATCAGCCCCACCGCGAGCACCAGTCCGAGAAAAGCACGGGCATACCGGCCTTGGAGCAGCATGCACACGGTTTCGCGCGCCGCGGGCGCCCAGTCCCACATGCGTGCCAGGTAGAGGCTCAGCAGCATGAGGTTGATGACCAGCAACGCGTATTCGGCTTTGCCGAGCAGCGCCGAGGCGGCCACCCCTTCGCCGGTGAGTTCGCGCAGCGTGAGCGCCAGAGTCACGCCTCCCAGCGCGGCGTAAGTGAGGCAGAGCACCGGCAACAGGCTCGTGCTCCAGAATGGAATCGCGCGCGATGCCTTCATGACAAAGCCGTCGTAAAACATGATGAACAGCGCCGACAGACCGGCCAGCCATTGCACGGCAGCGCCCGGAATCCCCTCGGGCTGCCAGGCGAGGAAGAAGCGCGGCGCCAGCAGGATCGCACCGCTAATCCCGAAAATGCCCGTGGCCCAGATGCCGCGCGCGATCCAGGAGCGGTCGGGACGCAGGGCGGCGCGCCAGAAGCGCGAGGGACGGCCCAGGTACGCCAGGTGTGCCGAATTCTTGCCCACCATGACGATCAGGTAGCCCAGCGCCATGCCCAGCAAGTAATCGCTGAGCAGCGAGACCAGGAAGAGCCCGGCCCCGATCTCGCCGAAGAAGAAGGCCGAACCGATCAGCCAGTTCCACCAGGTTTGCCGGTAGAAACCGTATGCGAAGCGGTGGGGCGCGATGGCGATGGATGGTTGCGCGCTCATGGCTTCCTCCCTCTACTCGTCCAGGTAGTAGACACTCGGTTTGGTGCAGGCCTCGGGCAGCAGCGTCCAACCCTTGCGCTCGCGGATGAGCTGCTGCAGGCGGCCGTCTTCGGGTTCCAAGTCGCCGAAGATGCGGGCGTCGGTGGGGCAGGTGACCACGCACGCGGGCTCCAGACCCTGGTCCACGCGGTGAGCGCAGAGCGTGCACTTGGTCATGGTGCCCTCTTCGAAATCGGTGAATTTGATGGCTTCCATGGGGCTGATGCCGTCGCCGCTGTAGCCGTGGGCCAGCAGTCCGCGCTCGATGAAGTGGCGGTTCATGTACGGGCAAGCCACGGCGCAGGCGCGGCAACCGATGCAGATTTCCTTGTCGGCCATGACGATCCCGTCGCTGCGCACGTAGGTGGCGCCGCTGGGACAGGCTTGAGCGCAGGGCGCGTCGTCGCAATGGTTGCAGAGCACAGGCAGGAAGGTGCGCCGCGTCTTGGGATAGATGCCCACTTCCCGCGTGATTACCCGCGCGAAGTGGATGCCCGCAGGGGTGCCGTTTTCCTGCTTGCAGGCCAGGGTGCAGGCGTTGCAACCGATGCATCGCTTCAGGTCGATCACCATTCCCAGTCGGGCCATAACTTTCCTCCCGGTCAACCGCCGTGCAAATGGCGCAGGATCGCCAGGGTTACGATTTGCTCGCCGCCGCTCAGCGGGCGGTCGAGCTGGTCGGGTTTGAGACTGAGGCCGTCCACCAGTACGGCAAAGTCTCCTCGCAGCCGTCCCTCACTCGTGAGGTTGACGTAAAGGTTGCGGCCTTCCACCGTGTCCAGCGAGCGCAGCAGGTCCGCCACGGTCCCCTGATCAAAACTCACCGTGCGCCGGCTGAAGCCGAGCATCTTGCGCGCGGTTCCCAGCGCGGCTACGTCAACTGTGGGCATAGCGAACCTTCTCTCCCCATTTCGGCGTCACCTCCAGACGCACGCGAGCCGTCGATTCCAGGCCGCCCGTGGCACTGTCGGTGTAGCGCAGGGAGCCGGTGAGAAGCCGGTTGAAGTGGCTCCCTTTGACCCGCACGCCGGGGTTGGTGACGAAGTCGCGCGTGATGGCGTTGCTTACGCCCAGTACCTGCGGGTGGATACCTTCCACTACCTGGGCCACGCCCTCGATGCTCCCCGCCGGCGAGGTAAGGCGAATGTGCGTCCCGGTCTGGATGCCGAACTTGGCCGCGGTCTGGGAGTTAATCAGGATGCCGCCATGCACCGGGTCTTTTTCGCTGACCTCGGTGAGCCATGGCATTACCACTGTGTCGGCAAAGGTATGCAGGGCTTCCTTAAAGGTTATGGCGAAGAAGGGATAGCCCCGAGCGCCGTCTTCCATCACCGCCGACTGCTTCCAGAAGGGCAACGGCTTGTAGTTGTCGAAGGACCAGTCGGAAATGCCGGCGTCTTCCATTTGCTGCCGCAGATCGGCGCCGGTGCGCTGGATGAACTCGAAGTAGAAGGGAAGCCGCAGGCTGCCGTAGGGCAGGTAAGTCTCCTCCGGCGTGCGGTGGCGGACGGCGTGGCCGTTCTGCTTGAACCAATCCAGGCCCCGCTCCTCGCCGTAAATCGCCTTCGCATAGCGGTCCCAGATCTCTTCGTTGCTGTAGCGCTTTTCGGGATCCAGGAGATACTCCGGCTTTTGCGTGAAGCCACAGACCACGTTGAGCAGATCGTTCCAGTCGTCGCGGAAGCCCAGGCGCTCGGCCAGTTCGGTCAGGATCTCGTAGGCGTCCCGGGTGTCACCCAGCGGCTCCACCACCGGCTGGCGGAGGGAGTGACCGGTAACCACGGGAGGTTCCAGGCAGTTCAACAACGTAGACTCCAGAAACGTGCGGTCAGGCAGAAAGACGTCGGCCCACTGCGTGGATTCCGTCAGGTGGATGTCGATGGCGACCACGAACTTCATGTGTCGCATGATCGCTTCCACCTTGTCGGTCTCGGGCATGTTCCAGAGCGGGTTGGAGTGGTAGAGCAGCATGGCTTCGGGGCGGTAGTTCAGGCCGAAACGCTCCGGATCGAGCAGGGTTTCGGTGTTGAGCTGGCCGGCGTCGAAGCCGATGGGGAACCACTCCATCAGGTGGGTGGAATCCGGCGGGTACTTGAAGGGTGGCGCCGGGTGGAGCTGATGCGGCTCCGGCTTCAACATGCCGTCCTCCCCCGGGCTGATGAAGAAGCCGCGGTGGTCGAGAGGAACACCCAGGTGTCCACCGGGGACATCGATGTTTCCCACCAGCATGTTGAACAGCTTGTAAGTCATGTTGTCGAACAGGCCGTTGGCGTGCGACTGCGAGCCGCGGTAGTAGTTCAACGCCGCAGGACGGTAGGGATAGGTCTTGCCCTCGATCTCAATGGTCGCGCCGATCTGTGCGGCCTCCACGAACTCGCGCGCGATGCGCCGGATGGTGTCGGCAGGAACCGTGGTGATGCGGCTCATCTTCTCGGGCGTGTGGTTTACCAGGATGTTCTTCCAGAGCTGGAACGCAGTGCGGGCGCGCCTGCCCTCTACCAGGTACAGGCCTTCCAGCGCCATGTCCTCGGGCGGGACCGCGTCCCAGGCGGCTGCGGCCTGCACGCGCGTGTCCCAGACTTGCGCCTTGCCGGCTTCATCGCGAAGGCAGATCCCGTCGTCCAGCACCAGGTAGGGAGCGTTGGTGTGGTCGCGCAGGAATTCGCGATCAAAGCGATTCAACTCATACACCAGTACGTGGGCCATGCCCAGTACAAAGGCGCGATCGGTGCCCGGAAGAATGGGAATCCACTCGTCGGCCT
Organism: uncultured Terriglobales bacterium; assembly: GCA_964644115.1. Taxonomy (GTDB): domain Bacteria; phylum Acidobacteriota; class Terriglobia; order Terriglobales; family Acidobacteriaceae; genus CAZXVY01. The sequence continues at coordinate 8,335 of CAZXVY010000025.1, read as the reverse complement.
TGGCGGCCGCCACCGAGCAGCGCGGATCGAGCGTTACCAGCTTCATGCCGCGCATGCGCGCGTCGGCCATGCGCTTGGAACTGCCGGAAACATGCAGGTGCGAGGAAAAGCCGTCGCCCGAGCCGATCTGGATCCAGTAGTTGCAATGCTCATAATCGTTGATGGCGGCAAAGGAGCCGTCCACCGAGCCATTCACCGGGTGGTAGGAGCCGCCGCAGTAGTTGCCGAGCGAGGTGAAAAAGTTGGGCGAGCCAAACACCGCCGGCCATCCCCACAGGACGATGCGCTGAAAGTCGCCCATGGCGCACAGCAGCTTGCGCGGGTCGTCGGCGCGGACTTTGCCCAGTTCCCGCGCCACCGTGTCGTTCGCCTCGTCCCAGGTGATCTCCACCCAGCCGGGGTCCACGCCCGGTCCCTTCAGGGGGTTGGTACGCTTCAGGGGCCGCAGCACGCGGGTGGAGTCGTACAGGCGTGCCAGCCCGGCGTTGCCTTTGGGACAAAGCTTGCCGAGATTATCGGGATTGCTGGGGTCGCCCTCGATCTTCAGAGCGACGCCGTCCTTGACCAATACTTTGATTCCGCACCCGTGCAGGCACATGCCGCAGGTGCTGGGGACCCAGTTGCCCTCGTAGGCGGAAGCCGCGGCAGCCATGACGTCACCCCCCTGTAGTTCGGTCTATTCGACTCCAGGGTTGACCGGGCGTCTGTGACTAACATCACCGACCTTTGTGACGATGGGCACAAGCGGGGATACGCTGCCAGACGAGCCGCCAACTAGGAGGCATCCCAGGGTGGCTTCTCGCCGGAGGGCGCGACTGGAGTCAACGGTGACACGTCAATTTCGCCTTGCGCCCTGACTCCCCCCGGGTGGCCCAAGTCCGATTCCGTCCCTGGCCACCATCGTTAACGCCCACTCTCCTGGGGTACAAATCCCGCCTTCACTCGCTTCCCATTCCGGTTGACAGGTTCGCGGACGCTTGGCATACTTATGCACCGTAGTGCATATTTATGCAATGACCAAACTTGCCCGGCACAAGGCGATCCTCGATCTGGTGCGCGGCCAGTCCGTGAGCAGCCAGGAGGAGATGCGCCACGCCTTGCGGCGGCGCGGCGGCCGCGTCACCCAGGCCACCCTGTCCCGCGACATCCACGAACTGGGGCTGGTGAAGACCGCTGCCGGATACGCCTCGCCCGCGTCTGAGCCCGTCCACGATCCCGGCCTGCCGCCGGTGGAGCGGCTGGTGCGCGAGTTCGTAGCCGAAGTGCGTCCCGCCCAGAACCTGCTGTTGCTGAAGACCGCGCCCGGCAGCGCTCAGCCGGTGGCCGCCGCCCTCGACAAGCAGGCATGGACGGAGATGGTGGGCACCATCGGCGGCGATGACGCCATCCTGATCGTGTGCTCCGACCGCAAGGCCGCTCGCCGGCTGGCACTCCGCCTCCAGGAGATGCTTACCTGAGTGGGCGCACAACTCCAGACAGCGGTCGTGGGCGCCACCGGCTATGCCGGATTGGAGCTGGTCCGCTTGCTCGGGCACCATCCGCGGCTGCGCCCGCCGCTCTTACTCGGCCGGGAAGGTGAGACCACTAGCGCCGGGGACCTGGCCCAGGTGTTTCCGCACCTCAGCGGCAACGGCGCCCATCCACTGGAAGCCTTCTCCTGGCCGCGGCTTCGAGAGGCTGGGGTGGAGTTGCTGTTCCTGGCTACTCCCCATGAAGTCTCGCGCGCTTTTGTGCCGGAGGCTCTGAAGCGCGGCTTGCGCGTCGTGGACCTGAGCGGAGCCTGGCGCCTGAAGCAGAAGCAGCATCGCGCAGTGTACGGCTTCGCGGAGGAAGAAAAGAACGGCGCGGCGGCGGTGCTCGAGCGCGCGGTGTACGGCCTGCCCGAACTGAATCGCGATCGCATCCCTGACGCCGAACTGGTGGCCAACCCCGGCTGTTACGCCACCTCCATTATTCTGGCTCTGGCGCCGCTGCTGCGGGCTGGGATGCTGGACCCGGAGCAGGGAATCGTCTGCGATTCCAAGTCTGGAGTCTCGGGCGCGGGCAAGCAGCCCACTCCGCGGACCCACTTCGTCGAAGTGGCAGACAATCTTTCTGCTTACGCGGTGTTCGGCCATCGTCACACCGGCGAGATCCTGGAACAACTCCAGCTCGAGGGCGCGCAACTCACCTTCACGCCCCATCTTCTGCCCATCCCGCGCGGCATCCTCTCCACCATCTACGTGCGGCTCCGGCAGCCTTCCAGCGCGGAGATGGTAAGCCGCCGGTTGCAGGAGTTCTACGCCGGCAGCAGTTGGGTGCGCGTGTTTCCCCAGCCGCAATTGCCGGAAATCCAGTTTTCGCTGCGCACCAACTACTGCGACCTGGGCGTGTGCGTCTCGCCCGATGGACTGCGCGCGGTGGTGGTCTCCTGCCTCGACAACCTGCTCAAGGGCGCGGCCGGGCAAGCCGTCCAGAACCTGAACCTCATGCTGGGATGGGACGAGCGCGAGGGCTTGGCATGAGGCTGGTACTCAAGATCGGCGGCGCCGCGGTGGAGGACAAGGACCTGCTGGGCCGGTGCGCGCGCGCCATATCCGAACTCCCGCAACAGGGCCACCAGGTGGCCGTGGTGCACGGCGGCGGCGCCCTGCTCACGCGCACGCTCACGCAGATGGGAAAGCCCAGCCGCTTCGTCAACGGGCTACGGGTTACCGACGCCGAGACCCGCGACGTCGCCCTGATGGTCCTGGCCGGATCCATGAACAAGCTGCTGGTGGCGGCGCTGGCCGGCGCGGGGCAGCCGGCCATCGGCATCTGCGGCGGTGACGGCGGCGTCTTTCGCGCCCGCAAGAAGCTGAGTGAGGGCACGGACCTGGGCTACGTGGGAGAAGTAAGCGCGGTGGAGCCGCGCTGGCTGGAGACCATTTGGAACGCAGGCGCGGTCCCGGTGATTTCCAGCCTGGCCCTGGGCGCCGACGGCGAGTACTACAACATCAACGCCGACCAGATGGCCGCGGCCTGCGCCGTGGGCTGCGGCGCCAACGCCCTCATCTTCATGACCGACGTGGAAGGCGTGAAGGACGCCGACGGCGCCGTCATCCGCTGGCTTGACCTGAAGCAGGTCCCGGAGATGGTGCGGGCCTCGGTGATCGGAGGCGGCATGCTGCCCAAGCTGGAAGCCTGCCGGCAGGCGCTGCGCGGCGGAGTGGCGCGGGTGCGCGTCCTGCCCGCTGCGCAGGCCGAATCTTTGCCGTTGTTTTACACCCGCAGGCTCGACTTCGGCACCGAGGTGATGGTGGCATGAACGCCCGCGCCGCCGCCCTTAAGCGGCAGGAAGACGCGCTGCTCCTGCCCACCTATGATCGCGTGCCCGTGGTGTTCGCACGCGGCCGCGGCGTCTATCTCTACGACACTGAGGGACGCCGATACCTCGACTTCCTCAGCGGCATTGGTGTGAACGCCCTGGGTCACGGACACCCCGCCATTCGCAAGGCCGTCGCCGGGCAAGCAGGAAAGCTGGTGCACCTCTCCAACCTCTTCTACCATCCGCTGCAAGCCGCGCTGGCGGCACGGCTCACCGCCATTTCCGGCCTCGACCGCGCGTTCTTCTCCAACAGCGGGACCGAGGCTTGGGAAGGAGCGCTGAAGCTGGCTCGCATCTACGCCCGCATGACCAGCCGCAAACGCCGCCGTCCGCGTTGGCGCTTTCTGGCCCTGGAGGGCTCGTTCCACGGCCGCACCCTGGGTTCGCTGGCCACCACCGGCCAGGCCAAGTACCGCGATCCCTTCGCTCCCCTGGTGCCCGGCGTGAAGTTCGTCCGCTTCAACGACGTTGCGGACCTAAAGACCAAGTTTGACCGCAGCGTGTGTGCGGTTGGACTGGAGACCATTCAGGGCGAGAGCGGAATCCGGCCGCTGAGCCGTGAGTTTCTTGAAACTGCGCGTGCGCTCACCCGGAAACACAACGCGCTCCTCCTGCTCGACGAGATCCAATGCGGCCTGGGACGCACCGGGCACTACTTCGCGTATCAGCAGTACGGCATCCGCCCGGACGTGGTTACGGTGGCCAAGCCCCTGGCCGGCGGCCTGCCGCTGGGCGCCATCCTCACCACCCACCGGGTCGCGAAGGCCATCCATCCCGGAATGCACGGCACCACTTTTGGCGGAGGCCCGCTGGCCTGCGCCGCCGCCATCGCCTTCCTCGACACGCTGAAGCGGGAAAGCCTGTTGTCCCACGTACGCACAGTCGGGCGCTATCTTGCCCGGCGGCTGGCGGAACTGATGCGGGGAAACGTTGCCATCCGTGGGGTCCGCTGCATCGGCCTGATGGCCGGCATCGAGCTGGACTCCGCCGACCTGGCCAAGCAGGCCGTTACCGAGATGCTGAAGCGGCGAATCATCATCAACCGCACCCACGACACCGTGTTGCGCCTGCTCCCGCCGTACATCGTCACCCGCCGGCACGTGGACGAAGTGGTGGATGCGCTGGACGGCGTGCTGGCGGCCGCGGTGCTCCCCACCCGCAGATCGTTGGTCAAGCATGGGGTAAAGCATGGAGTAAAGCATGGAGGTGACAATTGAGTGCCCGGCCCAGACCGCTGGCGGATAGACCCCAGCCGGCAATCCGGCTGAAGACCGCCGACTTGATCTCCATCCGCGATCTCTCGCCGCTCGAAGTGCGCTCCATCCTCGGTCTGGCCGGGATCATGAAGGCCTCGCCCGCCTCCTTCCGCGATGCCCTGGCCGGCAAGCAACTGGCGCTGTTCTTTGAGAAGCCGTCGCTGCGCACCCGCATCACGTTTGAAGCCGGCATCAGCAGTATGGGCGGGACCTCGTTTTTCGTAGACCAGACGCGCGCCCGCCTCGACGAGCGCGAAACGCTCAGCGACATTTCCCGCAACCTCGAACGCTGGGTGGACGGCGTGGTGTTGCGCACTTTCGACCACGCCACCGTGCTGGGGGTTGCCCAGCATGCCGGCATCCCGGTGATCAACGGCCTCAGCGATGTGGAGCATCCCTGCCAGGCGCTGGCTGATTTCTTTACCCTGGAAGAAAAATTTGCCGATCTCTCGAAGGTCCGTTTGGCCTACGTGGGCGACGGCAACAACGTGGCCCATTCGCTGATGCTGGTGGCGGCGTCGGTGGGAAGTCACATCCGCATCGCCACGCCCTCCGGGTTCGAGCCGGCGGCGGAAATCGTTGCCTGCGCCCGGAAGCGCGCCCGGCAGTCCGGCGGTTCGGTCGAGCTGTTCTCCGATCCGGTGGAAGCCGTGGCCACCGCCAACGCGGTTTACACCGACGTCTGGGCCAGCATGGGCCAGGAGTCTGAAGCGGACGCGCGGCGCAACCTGTTCGCGCCCTATCAGGTCAACCGGGAGTTGATGTCGCGCGCCCAGCCCGAGGCGCTGTTTCTGCACTGCCTGCCGGCGCATCGCGGGCTGGAAGTCACCGACGAAGTCATGGACTCGCCGCAATCCGTCGTTTTCGATCAAGCGGAGAACCGGCTGCACGTCCAGAAGGCCATTCTGCTTTTGCTGCTGGGAGGCGGCAAGCACCGCCTTCCTCTAAGGAGCGCCCATGCGTGAAAAAATCGTTCTTGCCTACTCGGGAGGCCTCGATACCTCCATCATCATTGCCTGGCTGAAGGAGAACTACGCCGGCGACGTGGTTGCCATGGTGGGCGACGTGGGCCAGGGCGACGACCTCGAAGCCGTGGTGAAGAAGGCCTACGCCACCGGCGCCTCCAAGGTGGTGGTGGAAGACCTGCGCGAGGAGTTCCTTACCGGCTACGTGTTTCCCGCGCTGCGCGCGGGAGCAGTGTACGAACACAAGTACCTGCTGGGGACGTCGCTGGCGCGGCCCGTGCTTGCCAAAAAACAGGTTGAGGTGGCGATCGCCGAAGGCGCCACCGCCCTCGCCCACGGATGCACCGGGAAGGGAAACGACCAGGTGCGCTTCGAGCACGCCTACCAGGCGCTGGCGCCCGAACTCAAAGTCATCGCGCCCTGGCGGGAGTGGAACCTGCGTTCGCGCGAGGACTGCCTGGACTACGCCGAGTCGCACGGCATTCCCGTGGCTGCCAGTCGCAGCAAGATCCACAGCCGCGACCGCAATCTGTGGCACCTGAGCCACGAAGGCGGAGAACTCGAGGACCCCGACAACGCTCCGCTGGAGAGCACCTGGGTATGGACGGTTTCTCCCCAGGATGCGCCCGACCAGGTGGAGCCGGTGGAGATCGGCTTCGAGCGGGGCACGCCGGTAAGCGTGAACGGGGCGCGGCTCGATCCGGTTTCTCTGCTTGAGCGGGTCAACGAGATTGGCGCGCGCAACGCCATCGGCCGCGCCGACCTGGTGGAGAACCGCTTCGTCGGCATCAAGTCCCGCGGGTGTTATGAAACACCCGGTGGCACGCTCCTGCTCACCGCGCATCGCGAAGTGGAGGCCCTGTGCCTCGACCGCGAAGTGATGCACTTCAAGCAGCAGGTGGCGCTCAAGTACGCCGAACTGGTGTATTTCGGGCTGTGGTTCACCCCGCTGCGCGAGGCCCTGGACGCCTTCGTCACCGCCACCCAGGCGGACGTTACCGGCCGGGTCACGCTGGCTCTCTACAAAGGCAACATCGGCGTGGAGGGCCGCCACTCGGAACACTCTCTCTATCGCACCGACCTCGCCGCTTTCACCATGGGGGAAGCCTACGACCAGAAGGACGCCGCGGGTTTCATCCGCATTCTCGGCCTGCCGGCCCGCACCCGCGCGCGCTTGAAGCAGCGCCAGGAGGTGGCCGAATGAAGATGTGGTCCGGGCGCTTCCGTCAGCCGCTCGATCCTGAATTCGAGCGCTGGCAGCGGTCCTTCGGCTTCGACCAGCGGCTTCTGCCGCTGGAAGTGGCCGCCAGTTGCGCCCACGCCCGCGTCTTGGGGAAGGCCGGTATTCTCGCGGAGGCCGAGCTCTCCGCCATCCTCGATGGACTGGAGCGCATCGGCGCGCAGGCTGGGGATGCCTCGTTCCTGCAGGACGACGAAGTGGAAGACGTTCACCACTTCGTGGAGAAGAAGCTGGTGGAGTTGATCGGCGACGCCGGCTACAAACTGCACACCGGGCGCAGCCGCAACGAGCAGATCGCCACCGACCTGCGGCTCTTCGTGATGCATCAGATTGACGGCTGCCGGGAACTGCTGGCCGAGTGGCTGGAAGTGCTGCTGGATCGCGCTGCCGGGGCGGGCTCGTCCGTCATGCCGGCGTATACCCATTCACAGCGCGCCGAGCCGGTGCTGGTGGCGCACTGGCTGCTGGCCTATGCGGAGATGTTCTTCCGCGACCTCGGCCGCCTGCGCGACTGCCGCGCGCGCACCAACCTCTGCCCGTTGGGCTCGGGCGCGGTAGCCGGGGCCACGCTGGCGCTCGACCGCAACGCCATGGCGGCGGAACTGGGATTCGACGGGCCCACCGCTAACAGTGTGGATGCCACCAGCGACCGCGACTTCGCCCTGGAGTTCGTCCAGGCGCTCACCCTGATGTCCACCCACCTCAGCCGCTGGGCGGAAGAAATGATCGTGTTCTCGACGCAGGAATTTGGCTTCGTCCGCTTGCCCGAAAGCCACTCCACCGGCAGCAGCGCCATGCCGCAAAAGAAAAATCCTGACGCGCTGGAGCTCATCCGCGCCGGCGCCGGGCGCATGCTGGGCCTTTCCACCGCGCTCGTCGCCTGCGTCAAGGGACTGCCCCTGGCCTACAACAAGGACCTGCAGGAACTGCAGGAGCCGCTGTTTGAGGGCGCGGATTCTGCGCGCCAGATGCTCGCCATCGCTGCCGGTTTTCTGCGCAACCTTGCTTTCGATCACGATCGCATGCAAAGCGCCGCCACCGGCGGCCACCTGAACGCGCTGGCGGCCGCCACCTACCTGGTGCGCAAGGGAGTTCCGTTCCGGAGGGCGCACGAATATGTGGGCAGTGCGGTGCAGCTCTGCCTGGAGAGGTCCTGCGAGCTGCAGGACCTCCGGCTGCTGGAGTTGCAGGCCATCTGCCCGCATTTCGCCGAGGATGTTTACCACTATCTCTCGCTGGAGGCGGTGCTGGCCGGCCACGACGTTCCCGGCGGCACCGCTCCGGCGCAGGTGGCCGAAGCTCTGGCCCGCGCCCGGCGGCGGCTGGAAGCGGAGAAGGGAGCGCATGCGCACGCGTAAGGCCCGGCTCCCCGACGCCGGCCGTATCCACCAGGTAATCGCCGGATTCGCCGCGCGCGGCGTGCTGCTGCCGCGCAGCTTCGCGGAAATCTGCGAAAACGTGCGCGACTTCACCGTGGTCGAGGCCGGCGGCCAGGTCCTCGGATGCGGCGCCCTGCACCTCTACGGCA
>CAZXVY010000024.1:0-16370 GCA_964644115.1 uncultured Terriglobales bacterium | reverse complement strand
CCGTACTTCTCCGGGTTCTTGGAGATGATGGTGACCGCCAGGATGATGGGGACGTAGTTCTTGGTCTCGCCGGGCAGGACGTTGCGCTTGTAGAGTTCCCAGAAGTCGGCGTAGCCCGTGCGGCGCACGGCGCTTTGGACGTTGCCCGGCCCGGAGTTGTAGGCCGCCATGGCCAGATACCAGTCGCCGAACTGCTGGTAGAGGTCGCGCAGATGGCGGGCCGCCGCGCGCGTTGCCCGTTCCGGATCCTGGCGTTCATCCAGCCACCAGTTGCGCTGCAAACCATACTCGGAGGCGCGCGAGGCCATGAACTGCCACATGCCGCGAGCGCCCGCGCGGGAAACCGCCAGCGGATGGAAGCCGGACTCCGCTTGCGCCAGGAAGATCAGCTCCTGGGGCACGCCCTCTTCCTGCAAAGTGCGCTGAATCATTTCGTGGAAGCGTCCGCCGCGCTGCCAGCCGCGCTGAATGGTGGCCCGCCCCCGCGTGGTGTTGGAGAAATACTGGACGTAGCCGGCCACCACGTCATTGACCATCAGCGGCAGCTCCGACGTGGTCTGCTGGAGATCGGCTTCGGCGCGGGCCCGAAAGTTGGGATCCGCTTCGAAAGTGGCCTCGTTGGCTTCGTCGATGGGGGCCGGCTCCGACGGCTGTTCCGTGAACCCGTCGCCTTCCCGAAGGGCGCGCGCCTCCAGCTCCGCAATCCCCCCGACCACCAGCTCGAACTCACGCTCCAGGCGAGCATCGGAACGAATCCCACCCGGGCTCTTCACCAGCAGATCGAAGGCGCGGTCAAAGTTCCGCTTCGCCTCCTGCAGGTGTCCGGCGGCATAGTTGGCCCGGCCGGCTTCGTACTCCCGCTTTACCTGCGCCAGCAGCGCCTCCACCGGGTCTGCCTGCGGGCGGGCCGGTTCAACAATCTTGGCAGCCGGTTTCCCGGCTGCCAAGGTAGGAGCCATGGCAGCTTGAGGAATGGAAGGGGTGGGGCGGCGGCTCTGGGTGGTTTCACACCCGGAAGCCAGGAGCATCAGTGCCAGAACCGAAATAGATGAATGCGATTTCCGAAATACCATATTAGGAATCTGGATGCCTGACTATTTCGAAGCCGGGCTGAAATGGAACTCCCCTTTGCCCAGCCAAACGCGATCTTCTGGACTAACGAAATCCTACTATGGCCGTAACCGGAGGGTCAATCCTCCATTAGTGCCATGTACCATTTTCCATTAACACCCGGCGCTTCTGCTAAATCCTTGACAGGGCTTGAGTTAAATCGGTAATCAGGTCTTCCGCCTCCTCGATCCCAACCGACAGCCGGACGGTCGCCGCCGAAACTCCAAGCTGGCGCAACCGCGGCGGTTTCATATGGACGTGCGATGTCAGCACCGGGTAGGACACCGAAGACTCCACCCCGCCAAAGGTAGCCGCCAGGTACCAGAGGCGAAGTCCGTCAATGAAGCGCTCCGCCGCCCGCCCACCGCCCCGGACATCAAACGAGACCACCATGCCGAAGTCGGACATTTGCCGCTCGGCCACCTCGTGGCCGTCGTGCTCGGCCAGGCCGGGATACATCACCCGCGCCACCCGGGGGTGCTGTTGGAGAGCCTCGGCAATCAGGGCGGCGTTGCGGCAGGCCCGCTCTACTCGCAGGGAAAGGGTCTTCAGCCCGCGCAGGAGCAGGTAGGCGGCGCCCGGATCGAGGGATCCGCCCGATTGGCGCATGAGCCTGCGCGCCGGTTCCACCAGCCGGGCCGCGCCGGCGATTGCGCCGGCGGTGACATCACTGTGTCCACCCAGGTACTTGGTCGCAGAATGCACCACCAGGTCTGCCCCCAGAGACAGCGGCTTTTGCAGAATGGGCGTGGCCATGGTGTTGTCCACCACCAACACGGCACGGTGGTGGCGGGCTGCCTCGGCCATTTTCCGCAGGTCCACACAGCGCAGCGTGGGATTGGTGGGAGTTTCCAGCCACAGCATCCGTGTGCGCCTGGAAAAATAGCGCTCAATCCTCTCCAGCTTGCGGAACGGCACCAGCCGGGTGCGAATGCCCAGCCGCGGCAGCACTTCCTCGAACAGCTTGAGTGTTCCGCCGTAAAGGTCAAGCGCGGAGACCACTTCATCCCCGGCGCGGCACACGGACAGCACCGCGATCATCTCCGCCGCCATGCCGCTGGCGGTGAGGACGCACTTCTCCGCGCCTTCCAGCGCCGCGATCTTCCGCTCGGCGGCCGCGATGGTGGGATTGGCGTAGCGCGTGTACAGGTATGCGTCCGACTTCCCAGCCGCGTAACGCCGCAGCTCCTCCACGTTGCGCATCACGAAAGCCGACGTCTGCACGATTTCCGTGGCCAGGGGCGCGTTGCGCCCGTGCCGCTCTTCGCCTGCGTGCACGCAGTGGGTGGCGTCCGAGTGTTTCGTTCGAGCGGATGCGCTGGGTTCTCTCTTCATGCGCTGGGACTGCATCTCCTTGAGGGTCGGCCTGTATCCTGCTCGCAATCAGCTCCGAATGATGAGATAGGTCGTTAGATCTTCTCGCAACAGCGACTAAGTAATACCACTAAAAGTGGTAGGCATGAATGTCACATGAGAATTATTGGCTTCGAAAGCTAGACCCTCCAATCAGCGCCCCAATCGCGGTCACAGGGAATGGAAAGGCCCCGTGAATGCACGGGGCCTTGGTTGGTTTCTCTGAGTTTCTACCAGGAAAGCTTCAGGGCGAACTGGAATTGCCGCGCATCGAAGGAGGCGGTAGGGCGGCCCGCGTCCTGGTAGAGCAGGTTCACGTCGGCCACGTTGAAGCGGTTGATGATGTTGAACATGTCGGCCACTACATCCAGCTTCCAGCGCTCGGTCATGTGGAAGCGCCGGGCGAGGCGCATGTCGGTGAAGTAGGTAAAGGGCCGCGTGCCCGAGTTGCGTCCCAGGTTCCCGACCAGCGGGTTGCTGGCGATGCCGTCATTCACGCCGTCGTTGAAGCAGGCGGGTTGCAGGAAGCCGGTGGGCGAGAAGCTGGACGCCGCCGGCGGCAGGCAGCCGATGGGGGTGGCGGAACCCGAGGGCACGATGGAGGGCCGGTCCGTGTTGGATCCGAAATCAAAGTTCACGTCCGAGCCCACCAGGATGGTGAACGGCCGCCCGGAGGAAAACTCTATGATGGGCGCTACCGTCCAGTCGCTGAAGAATTTGCTCCAGAAGCCATCCCCGGAGAGCTTGCCACTCTGAAAGACGCCGCTGAGCACCAGCCGGTGCCGCTGGTCGAAGGCGGAGTTCGAGCGCTCCAGGTCCGGTCGCCGATTGTCTTGCGGCGCCAGCAGCGACTGCAGGTCGGTGGAGTCGTCAATGGCGTGCGACCAGGTGTACGAGGCCAGGAATTCGTACTTCTTGCTCATGCGCTTGCGCAAGTTCGCCGTCAGGCCGTGATACACCGAGCTGCCGTTGGAGTGGTGCGCCGACTGGTCGCTGAAAATGCCCTGCCCGGCCGGATCAACGCCGACCAGTGCGGCACACCCTGCCAGCGCCGGGAAGGCAGCGATGATGGAGGGGTTCACTCCCGAAGGCCGAAAGAAGTTCACAATCGCCGGTGAAATCCAGGCTCCTAACGCGCCGAAGCCGCACGGGGGAAACATCGGGTCAGTTCCAACCAATCGCGGGTCGGTTTGCTCCGTGACTCCGCTGACGGCGAAATCAGCAATGGCCCGCTCCCAGTTCACGATCAGCGCGTTGTTATCCACCGGGTTGACGTTGATGGACCGGTTCAGGTGGCGTCCCCCGTTGAAGTTGTAGCCCAAGCTGAGGGCGAAGTTCCCGCCCATATCGCGTTCGATGCCGAAGCTGCCCTGATTCGAGTAGGCGAACTCGAAGTTGTCGCGGACCTGAAAGCCGAAAGGGAGAAACGCCAAGGGCACCGTTCCCAGAAAGTTCAGGTTCACGAACGCCGAATTGGGCAGGAAGGCATCAAAGCGCTGCTCCTGCCGGATGACGCCGAAGCTGGCCGGGCAGGCCGTCATCAGGCCCTGGAACAGGTTGGTCGCATTCAGCGAGCAACCCGGCGCCGGGGTGCCTCCAAAAAACGCCAGTCCCGGCGCCTGGTCGCCATCCGCCACCTGCGACAGAAACGCGATGCCCACTAGCGGATGGTCATAGAAAAGTCCGTAGGAGCCGCGGATCACGGTCTTGCCGTCCTTCCACGGGTCCCAGGCAAATCCGATTCGCGGGGCGATGTTGTTCTTGTCGCGCGGAATTCCCTGGGTCAAACCGAGGAAGCTTTGCGCCGCCTCTGTGGTGGCATTGCTGGCCGCCTCCGTCGGCGTCAGTTCCACGTCATAGCGCACGCCCACGTTGATCGTGAAGTTGGGTTTGATGCGCCATGAGTCCTGCAAGTAGAAGCCAAAAGTGTGGTTGACCTCGTGGTAGCTGGGGTCGCCCACCTGCTGCACGAATACCTGCGGGATGCCCAACCCGTAGGCTTGCACCGGCGAGAATGCCGGGAAGCTGGCCAGAGGTGTCAGCAGCGGGTTGGCCCTGATTGCGCCTGCAAAAACCGTGGCCGAGCTCAGGCCGCCAAAGTTGTACAGCCCGCCGAAATTCACCGTGAAGTCGGCGTCCACGGGGATGCGGTTGATGTCGGCCCCGAACTTGATGGTGTGGTTGCCCTTAATCCAGGAGAAACTGTCGGTGAACTGATAACGTTTTTCAGTGCGGTCGGCGAAAGAAAACGGTTCCCGCCCGAAGAACCCGATGCCCGGAATGTTGATGCCTACCTGTCCGCCATCGGGGTTGGGGCCGGTATCACCCGGCGCCCGGGGAGGACTGTCGCCCTGAGGCGAGAACGTGTACAGCAAACCGCGCCGCGCAAACTGGAAGCGGAGCTCATTGATCTTGTTGGTCCCGATCAGCCAGGTGTGTTGCGCGACTACGTTGACGTCGCGGAAGGTCTGCTGCGAAGTGCGCGAGAACGCGTTTTGCCCGAACACCTGGTTCTGTCCGTTCACTTGGATGCCGGTGACCGTGCTGGGGCTTACGTTCACCCGCAGCAGGCCCTGCTGGTTGGCGTTGAACTGATGATCCAGCCGCAACGCCACCACCGTTGTGCCTTCCGACACGGGGAAGTTGCCGCGCACGCCCTCCAGGGGAACGAAGGTAGGCGTCAACGGCGCCCCAGTCGAGGCGTAGGCCGAAAGCACGGGGACCGGATTGGCCAGGGTCGGACAGCCGAATGCGGCCAGCGGCGGTGCACAGCTACTGGGAAATGCCGCCAGACCGAGCAGCGCCGCTGGCCAGGCTCCCGCCAGCGCCATCCCCGAGGCTCGGCCCGTCAAGCCCAGGTAGGTGGGGAAAAATGGCGCCAACCCAGGGTTGGCGCCCAAAAAAGCAATCTGTTCCTGGGTCAGCAGAAAAGTGCCTGCAGGTGCCCCAAATCCCGCCGAAGCATCTATGAGCCCGAAGTTGTTGGCGCCGATGGTCGAGAACCCGGTTTCCTGCCGCCGGGTGGTCTCGTAAGAAAAGAAGAAGAACGTCTTGTCCTTCTTGATAGGACCGCCCATGGTCGCACCCGCCTGCAAGCGCGTGAAGGCTGGGTCCGCCACCGTGGTAAAGGGGTTGTCCGCCTGGATGGAGCGGTGCCGCAGGTAGCCGAACAGGTTACCGTGGAAGTCGTTCGTGCCTCGACGGGTAATGATGTTGACCACCCCGCCCGAAGCGCGGCCATATTCGGCGGCGTAGCCGTTGGTCAGGATCTGGAACTCCTGCACCGCCTCCTGGGAAACGGTGGAGCGGATGCCGTTGGTGGAGTTGTCCACCGCGTCCGCGCCATCCACGTTCACCAGGTTGGAGCGTGCCCTCTGCCCGCCGAAATTCAGGCCCGAGGTGGGTGCCACGCCGATGGCCGGCGCGGTGTCGCGCACTACCTGCGAATTGGTCAGCGTAAAGAAGATGTAACTGCGCCCGTTAATGGGAAGATTATCAATGCGGGTCTGCTGGATGGTGGTGCTCGCCGTGCTGCGCTGGGTCTCCACCAGTTCGGGCGTGCCCACCACTTCGATGACCTCGGTTGTCCCCGCGGCCTTCAGTTCGATGGAAAGGTCCGCGCCCTGCCCCACCGTCAGCGTCACCCCGGTGGTCACCACCTTGGCGAAGCCCTGGGCCTCCACCGTGAGCTCATATTCGCCCGGCGGCACCGCCAGCATCAGGTAGTCCCCCGTGGCATTGGTGGTGGTGGAGCGCTCAAAGTTCCTGGTCTTGTCGCGAATGGTTACCGCGGCGCCGCTGACCACTGCGCCCTGCGGATCGGTGATGGTGCCGCGCACGTCGGCGGTAGCCACACCCTGCGCCAGCGCAATTCCCGCGACTGCAAAGATGGCAACCAACAGGCAGGCAAACTTCTTCACGAATGTCATCGCATTGACTCCTTGGTCCCCTGGGAGAGGAGCATTCACACCCCGGCGAGTGGGGCCACTTGTACATCAGAAGCAGGGGGGATGGCAAGCGCTGGAGCACAATTCTCGGCAGGGCAGGTCCGTAGTCCAGCAAGTTATGAACCGATCACAGCTACAACCCGCTCCGCTCGATACCCGCCGCCGTTTCCGACTGGCTTTGCACCGCCCACGCCATGCGCGGGGTGTTGTGCGCGATGCCGAAGCGCCCCTGCCCGTCCAGCAGGATCATGCCGCCGTGTCCGCCGGCGCGGGTCTTCAGATGGGCGATGGCCTGGGCCGCTGCTTCTGAGGGCGAAACACCTCCGCCTACGCGGTCCACCGCCCATTTCCCCAACACCAGCTTCATGATGGGCTCGCCCCATCCGGTCACCGAAACCGCGGCGCTCAGGTTGTCGGCATAGCATCCGCAACCGATCAACGACGAATCTCCCACCCGCCCCGGGGCTTTGTTGAGCGTGCCTCCCGTGGAGGTTGCTGCCGCCAGGTTTCCGCGCCCGTCCCGGGCCACCGCGCCCACCGTGTCGTGAGAGATGGTCGGCCCGAACAACTCGTTCTCCTTGCCGCTCACCGGCTGCTCCTGGATCTGCTTCAGCCGGGCCACCTCGCGCTCCAGCACCAGGTCCCGGTTGTCGCACAGGGGGAGGCCGTGCTCGGCGGCAAATTGCTCCGCTCCCGCGCCGACAAAGTACACGTGCGGGCTTTCGTCCAGTACCTTGCGCGCGGCGCGAATGGGATTGCGGAGCCGTTCCACGCACCCCACGCCCCCGGCACGCAGCGTGGCGCCGTCCATGAGGAAGGCGTCGAGTTGCACGCGGCCGTCGCGCGTGAGGAAGCTGCCGCGGCCGGCGTCGAAGGTCTCATCGTCCTCCATCACTACCACCGCCGCTTCCACCGCCTCCACCGCCGGCCCGCCGCCCATCAGCACCTTCCAGCCCGCGGCCAGGGCCTGGCGCACGCCGCTCACGTGCGCTTCTACCATGTCATCAGGAATGGCCCACGCGCCTCCGTGGACCACCAGCACCGGGTCAGAAGTCACCGCAGGCACCTCGATTCGATCCGTTCACCCCAGGAAGGAGGCTCAGGAGTTTACCGCAATCCCCGCTCGTCGAGTTGGCCCACTTCATCCCCCGCGCCCAGGTACTCCCAGCGCTGCAGCGTGACGGGAACATTGCCGTTCTTCCACACGAAGTCGTGGAAGGCGCGCAGGCTGAAGCCGTCGCCCTGGACGTGCCGCGCCTCCGCCAGGAAGCGTGTGATTTCGAGCTTCCCGATCTGATAGGAAATGGCGTGTCCGGGAAGCGAGGCGAAGAACGCAGCCTCCTCGTGGGCCGTCCGCGCATCCATGGGCACGGACTTCTCCAGGTACTCGGCGGCCTGCGGGATACTGAACTCGCCCAGTGCCAGCTTCACGTCCGCCTCCACCCGCAGCGCCCGCAGGCGCATGAAGTTGTAGATGATCTCGCGGGTGCGCGGGCTGTCGTCGAACAGTCCGGCCTGCAGCATCATCTCTTCGGCGTACAGGCCGATGCCTTCGTTGGCGCCGGAGTCGTAGTAGTGCCGCCGGATAGGGTTCTCGTGCGCCCAGGATAGCGTCAGTTGGAAGTAGTGTCCGGGCACGCCCTCGTGCACGATGATGGGCCGCGGGTCGCGCGCGGTTGACAATCCAAAGTAACCGAGCGTGGGCGCCGGCGGCCGGATGTAACTCACCCCATCCTCCCCCAGCCGGCTGGGCGAGGTGTGATCGGCCGTCACCCCCAGGGAAGACAGCGGCTCCAGGTACGCGGGCAGCGGCAGGTTTCGGTAGTGCCCCATCCCCGAGGGCACGCTGAGGATTCCCTTCTCTTCCAGGAACCGGCGCACCGCTCGCTCCTCCTTTCCCTCGCGGGCGATTTGCGCTGCCTGGTCGGGAAAGAGCGGCAGTTGCGGCAGGTCGCGGTTTCTTTCCCTTTCGTACACCTCGAAGGCCACTGCGCGCTGCCATTCCTGCCTCCCCATGGACAGCAACTCCTCGGGAGTAAAAGAAATCAAGGCTACGTTTCGCAGGAAGAACAGGTACGCTTCCCGCCCCACCGATGTTTTCTCGGCCATGGTGGGAAGGTGCGAAGCCAGCCAGTCGCGATAGCTTTCCAGCGCCACCGTGGCCTTTTCGGTTGCGCTGTCCAACCGGCGTGCGCTATCCGACTCCAGCAACGGCTTCAGTTCGCGTGCAACCACGAGCAAGCTTGCGCGAACGTCTTTGAGTTCCCCGATCGCGACCCGGGCAAAGGAAGCGATAGGCTGGTCCAGGTTGGCCTTGCCCTGTTCGAGGATCTGGGGAATGCCCTCCAGCCGCCGCACGATTTCCCGGCTGCGGGCCGCTCCGAAGGGGGGAGGCGGCAACAACAGTTCAAACACTGCGGCCAAGGTCTGCTGGACGTAAAACACCGGGTTGCGGCGGTGCGGTTCGAGTACCTCCAGTTCCCAATGCACCCGCCCCATCGCCGACCCCATCAACCGATAGTCCACCTGGCGGGAAACCGGCCAGCGCGTGGAATCCAGGGCCTTCCAGCGCGCCTCAAAAGCAGCAAGATCCCGTCGCTGGCGAGCCACCCTTTCCGGAGACCAGTCTGCCATCCAGCCGGCTGGGCGCTCGATGCGCGGAATGTCGTCGTAGGAAAACGGTTGGTGCAGGGCGCGCCATTTCCAGAAGTCGCTGGCCAGCTGGTCGAGGGCCGCCGTCGCCGCATCGGCGGTCTCGTGGCTGGGCCCGGCGTTCGAGCCTGGCTGGGCCAGGGCCAGCGTCTGAAGGAGAAGTACCAGGGTGGCAATTCTTTGCATGGTGGCCTCCGGCGAGCGGCCATTCTAAGGCCCGCCCGCGGAGTTTGGACAGCATTCCCGGGTCGAGGAGGCCGCCCGGTTCAATCTACAGGAATTAGGCAGTCGCTTTACGCCGCCGGGCTTTGCCGCGCAGCTTCCATTTCCTTGGTCTTCTGATAGGTAAAGAGGATCCGGTGCACCACGGTGATGTTGGACAGCACCGCAATCACCCACAGCACCGGCGCCATGATGTTGAACAGCGCTCCCAGGATCACCAGCACCAGCCGCTCGGGCCGCTCCAGGAACCCGACCTTGCACGTCCCGATCAGCGACTCGGCCCGCGCCCGCGTGTAGCTCACCATGACGGCGCCGGTCATCACCACCGCCACCAGCACCACGTAGAAGAAACGGTTGGCGCGGGCGTAGTACACCAAGAGCCCGAAGAACAGCGCCAGGTCGCCATAGCGGTCGAGCACGGAATCCAGGAACGCTCCGAAGGGGGTCACCTGGTTCTTGGCGCGCGCCACCTGCCCGTCCACCATGTCCAGGAAGCCGGCCAGGATCACCACCAGCCCGGCGTAGATAAACATGCGCGGCTGGTTTTCGCCCGAGGCGTACCCGAACAGGACCGCCGCCACGATGCTGATGACCAAGCCCAGGTAGGTGTAGGTGTTGGGAGTGATCTGAGTAAAGGCCAGGGCCCGGACGATAATCTGCAACAACGCGAGCCCGCCCCGGCCGATGGCGCTGGTCCAGCTCATGATGCCTCGTCGTGGATGGTGCTCAGCCTCAGCACTTCCAGTTCCCGCCGCCCGTTGGGCGTGACCACCACGGCGGTTTCGCCCACCTTCTTTCCTATCAGGCTGCGGCCGATGGGCGAGGTGGTGGAGATCAGTCCCTGCTCCACGTTCGTTTCCTCGCTGGTCACCAGCCGGTACTCGATCTCCGCGTTCTTCGACTGGTCGAACACCACCACCCGCGAGCCGAACGCGATCCGGTCCTTGGGGATGTTTTTCAGGTTCACCAGCGCCAGCTCTGCCATCCGTTTCTTCAACTGGCCCAGCCGCGCCCGCACAAACTCCTGCCGCTGTCTGGCCATGTGGTATTCGGCGTTTTCGCTCAGATCACCCATGGCCACGGCCTTCTTGAGCTCTTTGGGAAGCTCGAAGTTCAGCTCGCGCTCCAGGCCCTGGATTTCCTGCTCCAGCTTCTTGCGGACGTGTTCAGGCATGAAGGAAACCGCCGTCTTCGATTATAACCTCCGCTGGTTTCAGGCACCTTGCCAGCCAAGCTTGCCCAAAAGATTGTGCAGGCATCCAGGAACTTCTGTGTTTTCTTGATATTACCCGAAGCCTGCCGGTTGACTCATGCCTTACTCCTGCCTATAATTGTTGCAGCCTACCCCCCATGGTCATGACACCAGCCCTGTCTGAGGCCCGCACATGAACGGCAACTCCGCTTTCCATATTGGGGACAAAGTCGTTTATCCCAACCAGGGCGTCGGCGTAATCGAACAGATCGGTACCCGGACCCTGGGCGACGCCGTGGAACAATTTTACCTGCTGCGCATCAACGGAAGCACCCTGCGGGTGATGGTTCCTTTCCATAGCGTCTCGGCCGTGGGTCTGCGTCGCGTGATCCGCAACGGAGAGGTGCAGAAGGTGCTTACCTACCTCACCGAATTCAAGTGCGACAACCACACCGACTGGAAATGCCGCTTCCGTGAGAACTCCGATAAGATGCGTACCGGATCCCTGATAGACGTGGCTGCCGTCCTTAAGAGCCTGCTGCACCTGCATCAGAGCAAACCGCTCTCCTACCGGGAGAAAAAGATGCTGGACCGCGCCCGCTACTTGCTGGTAAGCGAACTCGCCCTGGCCAGAAACGGCAGCGAAGCCGAAGTCGAAACCATGATCACCCGCGCCCTGGCCAAGTCCCGCTTGAAGTTCCCGGAAGTCACCACCGAAGCTTAAACGACTCCCGCGGTCGCCCCGTGCCGCCCAGCTGGAGCCTACTCTCCCATCCACGCCCCGTAGGGCCGCAGCGATTCCACGTGGTCAAAGATGATCTTCATCGCTCCGGTGAGGGGGACCGCCAGAATCAGACCCATGCCACCCCAGATCCATCCCCACACCAGCAGCGCAATGGTTACCACCAGCGGGTTCAGTTGCAGACGGCGGCCGAGAATCTTGGGGTAGAGCACGTTGATCCCGAAGATGTGCAACCCGGTCACGCCGAGGCACACCGCCAGCAACTGGCCTCCGGTCAGTTGCCCCAGGCCGGCAAACACGGGCGGCAGGATGGCCAGGATCACTCCCAGGTAAGGCACCAGGCTCAGGAAGCCGCTGATCAGTCCCAGGAAGTAGGGATAGGGCAGGTCCACGGCCGCAAAGATCCCCATGCTCACCAGCGCCATGAGCAAGCCGATGAGCAGGTTGCCCACGATGAAGCTGCGGATCATGCCGGCAATGTGGCCCAGCGTCTTATAGGCGGTGTCGCGGTTCTCCAGTCGAAACAGCATCACCGTGGCCGCGCGCACGTGGTGTTGCCAGCTCAGCATGAAGTACACCAGAAACGGAATAAAGGAAACCACCAGGACGAAGTCCCACACCGAGGCGGCGCTGCGCGTCAGCACCTCGGCCCAGTTGACCTTCTGCTCCACCTGCAGCGTCTTGTCCTTGGCGTCCGCCGCCAGTACGGTCTGGGTGGTTTTTTCGAAGCGCTCCGTGCTCTTGCGGAAGCGCGCCATGGCCTGCTGGATGTTGCCGGAGTACTTGGGCAGCT
Organism: uncultured Terriglobales bacterium; assembly: GCA_964644115.1. Taxonomy (GTDB): domain Bacteria; phylum Acidobacteriota; class Terriglobia; order Terriglobales; family Acidobacteriaceae; genus CAZXVY01. The sequence continues at coordinate 4,359 of CAZXVY010000024.1, read as the reverse complement.
CGCTGATGAACGCCGTGGCGCGGTTATAAAAGAGATAGGTGAGGCCATAGAGGACGGCCAGCAGCGCCAGTACCGCCAGAAACGAACCCAACGCGCGTGGAATGTGGATGCGGCGCAGCCCTTCCACCAGTGGCTCCAGCAGGAAAGCCAGCAGGATCGCCACCAGCAGGGTGATCAGCACCAGCTTGGCCACGTAGCACAACACCAGCACTACCGCCACCGCTACCACCGTCTGCGCCGCCGCCGAGACGGGGTCCGACTTCCGCCGCCGCGGAGTCTTGCCCCCCGGCATCAGCCCGGATTCTTCTTGCGCCGGCAGCGCTTCCGTGGTTTCCGTGGCCACGCCGTTATCCTATCGCATGTGGGCCCGGCCGTCCCCGGCCGGGCAGAGCCCGTAGCGCCCCGACGAGTCGGGGCCAGGCGCATGCCTATAATGCTGCCCATGCCGCAGAATGAAGTCCGGCGCATCCTGGCCTTGGACGTCGGCTCGAAGACCATCGGCCTGGCCGTGTCCGACCCGCTGGGCATCACCGCTCAGGGACTGGAAACCCTGCGCCGTAAGAACAAGCGCACCGACTTCGAGGCCCTGGGCCGCGTCCTCCAGCAGTACGAGGTCAGTGAGATCGTAGTGGGTTATCCCCTGCGCATGAGCGGGGCTGCGGGCCCGCAGGCGGAAAAAATGGCGGAGTTCGCCGAGCAGCTCCGCAAGCGCTTCCAGTTACCCGTGCACCTGTGGGACGAGCGCCTGACCTCGGCCCAGGCCGGCCGCGTCCTGCGCTCCACCGACATGAGCATCCGCCGCCGCGGCCAGGTAGTGGACCGCCTGGCTGCCGTGCTCATCCTGCAGTCGTTCCTGGACCGGCGGGCGGCGCAACCGCACTAGGCGATGTGCTTCAGGAACTGCTTGGGGATGATCTGGCCGGTGTCCACCTTGGGACGGTCGAATGGCGCAGCCCGGCTCACGAAGCGCGTTACCTCTTCCTCGGGCGTCGCGGAATCAAGCAGGCGGGATCCGGCACAGCCTCGCCGCCGGGCGAAGCGAGGTTCAGACTAGGACAATAGAGCAGCCGCGGGAGCACGCCGCACCCCCGCGGCCGATGATTCAGAGCCCTAGGCGGCCTTCACCGCAATCTTCGTGACTCCTTTCTTTGCTACCTCGGGCAGAGTCAGTTCCAGAGTACCGTTCTTCAGAGTGGCCACGGCCTTGCTGGGGTCGACCTCGACCGGCAAGCAGATGGTGCGGAAGATCTCCCCGGCACGCCGCTCCGAATAGAGGGTCTGCCCTTCCTTGCGTTCTTCTGCGGCTTCCGACTTTCCGGTAATAACGACACGGTCGGGCTCCACCGCGACTTCCAGTTCCTTCTCCGAGAAGCCCGGCACTTCAGCCTTGAGTATCAGTTGGTTGTCCTTCTCCTTGATGTCGATCGGCACGAAGCGGAACAACTCCGACTCCGCTTTGGACCAGTCGTCGAGGTCGAAGCCTGGAACGCAGCCGCGGCTCTCGAACAGGTTGTAGGCGCGCTGGGCGATGGCCTCATACACCTTCTGCATGCGCTCGAACATCTTGTCGAACTCCGCCAGGTGCAGGCCCGGGCTCGTTTCCTTGGTGAGACTCGTGATCATGATGACTACCTCCGGGGATGACTTGCGGGTACACACACGCTGATAAGGGCGCCTTCCCGCCACCCTAGTCTCCACCGTCGGCAAGACGCGGGCAGTGACCGCAGTCACTGTGCCGCGTGACTGTTATCACGCCGCGTGCGCGAACCAAGGTGCTAGCGTCAGAGACAGCAGAAGTTGCAAGGAGGTGTGCCATGTTCTTCCGCGACCGTGCTGATGCCGGCCGACGGCTGGCCAACCGACTGAGTGAATACCGGCAGCGCGCCGATGTCCTGGTGCTGGCGCTGCCTCGTGGCGGAGTGCCGGTGGGCTTCGAAGTAGCCAGCGCACTGGGCGTGCCGTTCGATGTTTTCCTGGTCCGCAAGCTCGGCGTGCCGCTTCAACCGGAGTTGGCGATGGGCGCCATCGCGTCTGGTGGCACACGCGTTTTGAACGAGCTGGTGGTTGACTCCCTGCTGATTCCGCCCCAGACCCTGGAGGCCGTGACGGCACGCGAGCGAGTGGAACTGGAACGGCGGGAACGTACCTATCGTGGCGACCGGCCCGCACCTGTGGTGCGGGGCAAGACCGCGATCCTGGTGGATGACGGCATTGCCACCGGATCCAGCATGCGGGCTGCCATCCTGGCGCTGCGCCAGCAGGGTGCGCACCACATTGTGGTAGCCGTGCCCGTGGCGCCGCACGCCACCGCCTGCGAACTGGCCAGTCTGGCGGATCGGGTAGTGTGCGTCCTCGAACCGGAGGAATTCCGCGCCATCGGCCAGTGGTACGACGATTTTTCCCAGCTCAACGACCGGGACGTCATCCGTTTGCTCGAGCAGTCGGCTGTAGAGCCTGCCCGTGCGGGCTGAAAGATCAATTACAGACAAGGAGGAGCATGAATCCGTTCAAGAACAGCAGCCTGATGTTTCTGTTGGGCTTTGGAGTGGGCGCCGGACTGATGTTTCTGCTCGATCCCGATCGAGGGCGCGAACGTCGCACCAGGATCCAGCAGAAAACCATAGGAACCCTGAAAGCGATGGAGAACAAGGCTGCCGAGACCGCTGAGGACGTCGCCCGGCGCGCGCGCGGTCTGGTGGCCGAAACGAGAAGGGCGCTATGACCGCCGTGAGCAACAACAGGGCGTTCTCGTCTGATTCGCCGCGCTGGAGTTCGAGGCCGGTGCGAATTTCAGCCGGCGATGCGGACCTGGAGGGCACGCTCACAATCCCGGACAAGTCCCGGGGATTGGTGCTCTTCGCCCATGGCAGCGGCAGCAGCCGGCTCAGCCCGCGTAACCGCTACGTCGCCGAATTGCTGAACGGGGCCGGGCTGGCCACGCTGCTGTTTGACTTGCTGACTCCGCAGGAGGAGGTCATCGACCTGCGCACCACCCATCTCCGCTTCAATATTCCCTTGCTGGCGGAGCGAGTCGTCCAAGCCACGAAGTGGGTGGGCGAGCAGGAGCAGGTTAAGAGTCTGCCCATCGGCTATTACGGTGCGAGTACCGGGGCGGCGGCAGCGCTGGTGGCGGCGGCAGAAATGCCCCGCGCGGTTGCTGCCGTGGTTTCGCGTGGCGGGCGGCCTGACCTTGCAGGCCCTGCCCTCCGCCGAGTGCGCGCCGCGACGTTGCTGATTGTGGGCGGCGCCGACCTTCCGGTGCTGGAAATGAATCGCCGCGCACTGGAGCAGATGCGGTGCATCAAGGAACTCTCGATCGTTTCGGGTGCCACGCATCTGTTCGAGGAACCGGGCGCACTGGAGTCTGTAGCTGCGCTCGCCAGCCGCTGGTTCCAGCAACATCTGGCGGCAGCCGCACAGGGCGCGGCCTGAGGACACCGCCAACCCTGCGCCGGAGAGCCGGGGGGGGAATCCGCCCGCCCGGCCGCTGGTGGAGGCCAGGAGGGCAAATGAAGCCGTGGCTCGCTGCCGGAGTGTTTCTGGCCCTGGCTCTGGACGCCTGGACCAAGGGCCCAGGCAATCTCAGCGAAATGCTCTGGGCCTGTCACTGGGCATCGCTTCTCATCGGCCTTGGGATCCTCGCAGGCTCACGCGGGGCGGCATGCTCGGGCCTGCTCTTCCATCTGACCCTGGGGATTCCCGCCTGGCTGCTGGGGCTGTTGTTCTCCCGTGAGTTGTATCCGACTTCCGTTCTGGTGCACTCGCTTCCACCCTTGGCCGCGCTTTTCTATCTGCGTGATCTGGAGGCGTTGCCACAGTACCTGGCGCTCCGCGCCTGGGTACTCCACCCGGCGGCCATTGTGGTAAGCGCCCGCTTCGCGCTGCCGGACCTCAACGTCAACATGGCGCACCAGCCCTGGCCGCCGCTGGCGCACTTGTTTCCCGACCTCGGGTACTTCCGCCTGGCGGCGGTTTCGCTCTCCCTTCTGATGCTGCTGTTAATGGAACGCGCGCTGAGGCGCTGGCTCGCAGAGCGAACCGGGCGTCGTGCTTCTTCGGCCGGGCTGCTCGAGATTTCTGCGGCATGGCCGGCGCCGCCGGCGCATGAGCGCAGGTCGGCAGCACGCCCAAGCCGCGCCGCATAGCTTGTGATCTGTCTACTTTCCCGGAGGGCTTACTGGGCCTTTGCCGGCCGCTGACGGGATTCATAGGCGGCGATTTCCGGCGGCTTCCAGCTACCCGTGCACCTCTGGGACGAGCGCCTGACCTCGGCTGAGGCCGGCCGCGTCCTGCGCTCCACCGAAATGAGCATCCGCCGCCGCGGCCAGGTAGTGGACCGCCTGGCTGCCGTGCTCATCC
>CAZXVY010000023.1:7660-16478 GCA_964644115.1 uncultured Terriglobales bacterium | reverse complement strand
CGCTTCAGGCTTCGCAGATTCATCAAGAAAAGCTGACCACGAAGGACACGAAGGTATCACGAAGGGGAGATTCGGGAAGTCACAGACTGGGCAGCCGGTTGACTCGCGCTCAGACGCTGCCTAGAATCCGTGCTCGGTTTCTCAAGAGGCACACCATGCGCAAGTTTTTCCTTCTGCTGCTCTGCGTGGCCGGCCTGCTGCCGGCGTCCGCCGTAGCCCAGCGGCCCACGGGCAAGAACGAAGTGGTGATCCGCAACGTCACCGTGCTCACGGCAACGGGCAGCGCCATCGCCGGTGGCAGCGTGTACGTGAAGGACGGAGAGATTGTTGCCGTGGGCAAGACCGTGGACGCGCCCGCTTCCGCCGCGGCGATGGACGGCGCCGGCAAGTACCTGACGCCGGGGCTGATTGACGCCCACGGGCACCTCGCCCTGGACGGCGACGTGAACGAGGCCACCAGCCCGGTGACGCCGCACATGATGATGGTGGACGCCTTCAACTACGACGACAAGGGCATCTACCGGGCGCTGGCCGGCGGGGTCACCACCTCCATGCTGCTGCACGGTTCCGCCAACATGATCGGCGGGCAGGCGTTGGTGATCAAGCACAAGTACGGCATGGGACGCGAGCAGATGCTGTTTGCCGGCGCGCCGCGCTCCATCAAGTTCGCCAGCGGGGAGAATCCCAAGCGGGTGTACGGCGGCCGCCAGCAGATGCCGTCCACCCGCATGGGAAACTTTGCCGTGCAGCGCCAGGCGCTCACCGAAGCCCAGGATTACATGCGCGACTGGGACGAGTACGAAGACAAGGTCAAGAAGGGAGACTCGGCGGCCAAGCGCCCCAAGCGCGACCTGAAGCTGGAGGCGCTGGCGGAGGTGCTGCGCGGCAAGCTGCTGGTGCAGATCCACTGCTATCGCGCCGACGAATTCCTCACCGAGATGGCCATGGCCCGCGAGTTCGGCTACAAGGTGCGCGCCTTCCATCACGCGCTCGAGGCCTACAAGGTGCCCGAGCAGCTCGCGGCCGAGGGCGTGGCCATCGCCACCTTCGCCGACTGGTGGGGCTTCAAGCACGAGGCCTGGGACGCCATCCCCTGGAACGCGGTGATCTCCATGCGCAAAGGGGTGCGGGTGGCCATCAAGAGCGATTCGGAAGACTTCGTGCGCCGCCTGAACCAGGAGGCGGCGAAGACCATCCGCTACGGCGGCGCCAGCGAAGACGAAGCGTTGCGCATGATCACCATCAATCCGGCGTGGATCGTGGGCGTGGACCAGCGCGTGGGCTCGATCGAAGTGGGCAAGGACGCCGACCTGGTGCTCTGGGACGGCCCGCCGCTCTCCAGCTACGCCAAGGTGGAGAAGGTGCTCATAGACGGCGACATTTACTTCGACCGCTCGCTTCCCGGCTTCGGCATGCCGCAATACAAGGAGGGGCAATGACGCATCGGGTCATGTGGTCATCGAGTCATGTGGTCCTCGGTCTGGCCGCCGCCATGATGCTGGCTCCGGCAGCGGCGCCGCAGAACCCACCGGTGGCGCTGCGCGGCGGCAAGGTCATGACCATCACCAAGGGCACCATCGAGAACGGAGTTGTGGTGATGGAAGCGGGAAAGATCACTGCGGTGGGCAAGGCCGGAGAAGTGGCCATTCCCAAAGGCGCGCGCATCCTCGACGTCAGGGGCATGACCGTCTACCCCGGGCTGATTGATTCGGAATCGAACCTGGGGCTCACCGAGATCACGCTCGACCCGGCGACCAACGACCTGGTGGAACCCAGCGATCCCATCACTCCGCACATGCACGTATACGAAGCCTTCCACGCGGAGACCGAGTTGATTCCGGAAGCGCGGCTGAACGGCATCACCAACGCCATCGTGGCGCCCACCAAGCGCAACACGCTGCCCGGACAGTCGTCGCTGATCCAGCTCGACGGGCGCTCCCGCGACCAGATGCTGCTGGAGCGCGACCTCGCTCTGCCGCTGAACTTCACCGGCGAGCAGCGGCGCAACGAAGGGCCGTTCGACACCCGCAAATTTCCCGCCACGCGCATGGGCGTGGCCGCGCAGTTGCGCCAGACGCTGCTGGACGCGCAGGACTACGCGCACCGCCTGGGGGAGTACGAGGAACGCAAGGCCGAGAGGGAGAAAGATCCCTCGCTCAAGGAGCGGGAGCGCCCCAAGCGCGACCTGAAACTGGAGGCGCTGCTGCCCTATCTGGAAGGCAAGCGGCCGGTGGTGCTGGCCGCGGAGGAAGGCAGCGACCTGAAGACCGCACTCGCCCTGGCCGCCGAGTTCAACCTGAAGGTGGTGCTGAACCACATTGTCCATTCCCAGGACCTGCTGGACGAGGTGGCCGCGCTCAAGGTGCCGGTGATCGTGGGGCCCATTTATCGCGCGCCCAAAGATCACGAGCGCTACGACGCCGTTTACCGTTTGCCGGCTGAACTGGCAAAGCGCGGCATCAAGTTTGCCTTTGCTTCCTACGACGCGCACGATGTCCGCCGCCTTCCCTATGCCGCCGGCTATGCCGTGGCCTTCGGACTGCCGTATGAGGAAGCCATGAAGGCGCTGACCATCTATCCCGCGGAAATCTGGGGAGTGGCCGACCGCCTGGGTTCGCTGGAAGCGGGCAAGACCGCGAATGTAGTGGTGGCGAGCGGCGATCCGCTGGACGTGAAGACCGACGTGAAGCGCGTCTTCATCGCCGGCCGCGAAATTCCCATGGAGAGCCGGCAAACCCGGCTGCGGGACCAGTACAGCAAGTAATGTGCGATGTGCGATGTTGGATGTGTGATGTAAAAAGCCGGCGACCACGGAAACATCGCACAGCGGACATCCCACATCAAACATCGAACCTTGCTCGCCTTCCTCTGCTAGACTGGGCTTCTCTCTATGTCCAACGGGTCCCATTCGCGCACCTTCCTGTGGGTGGTACTAGGCGGAGGCGCGTTCTTTCTCTTCCTGATGGCGGTGTTCACGCTGGTGTACGTGAGCGTGAAGGCCGACAAGAATTCCGGGTTCGGCGGCTTTGGCGAGAAGATTGCCATCGTGGAAGTGGAAGGCGTCATCATCGAGCCGCGCACCGTCTCCGAACACTTGAAGAAATACGGCGACGACGACTCGGTGAAGGCCATCATCCTGCACATCAACACGCCCGGCGGGGGCGTGGCCGCTTCGCAGGAGATCCACAACGCCGTCAAACGGGTGCGCGAGCAGAAGAAGAAGCGGGTGGTGGCGGCCATTGAAACCGTGGGCGCCAGCGGTGGCTATTACATCGCCGCCGCCAGCGACAAGGTGTTCGCCGATCCGGGAAGCGTGGTGGGCTCCATCGGGGTGATCGCGCAGTACTACAACTACGGCGAGCTGGTGCGCTGGATGAAGCTCAAGGACATCACCCTGAAGACGGGCGCGTTCAAGGATACGGGCAATCCCAACCGCGACCTCACTCCCGCCGAGCGCGAGTACCTGCAGAAGCTGATGGACGACATGCACGCCCAGTTCGTCCGCGCCGTGGTGGAAGGCCGCAAGATGAAGGAAGAGGAAGTGAAGGCGCTGGCCGACGGCCGGGTGTGGACGGGCCAGCAGGCCCTGTCCTTGAAGCTGGTGGACCAGCTCGGCGACTTCCGCACGGCGGTCGAAGACACCGCCAAATCCGTGGGCATCGAGGGCGAGCCGGTGCTGGTGCGGCCCAGCGAGGAACGCAAGACCCTGCTCGACCTGCTTTTCTCCGACGCCTCGCAGTGGCTTCCCAACCGCAGCCGGCTGCTGGAGACGCACGTGGGTTTTTACTACCTCTGGAAGTAAAGTGGGGATGTGCGAAGTATGACGTGGGATGTATGATGTGCGGCGCAACCTGCCACATCCAACATCACCCAGGAATCGGAAGAGGCGCCCATGACCAAGGCCGATCTGATCGAGCAAGTGTCGCAACTGGTGGAAGTGACCCGCAAGGACAGCGAAGTGATCGTGGAAACCATCTTTGACAGCGTGGTGCGCGCCCTGCGCGCCGGCGACAAAATCGAAATCCGCGGCTTCGGCAGCTTCCGCACCCGCAAGCGCCAGGGCCGCGTGGGCCGCAACCCCAAGACCGGGGCGCGGGTCGAGGTCCCCGCCAAAACCATCCCCTTCTTCAAGCCCAGCAAGGAACTCAAGGACCTGGTGAACAGCAAGTGAATTGGTAATTGGTAATTTGTAATTGGTAAAGTGCCATCCGCCGTGCTGGCGGCGACACCCACTCGCCACCCACAAATCGCAAATCACAAATTACCAATTACCAATTACAAATCCCTCATCCCCACCGCTCCCATCATCCTCCCGGTCACGCCCTTCTCGGCGCGGTGCGAAAACAGCAGATCGGTGCGGCAGGAGGCGCACAGCGGCGACGCCCAGATTTTGCCCCGGCGCAGGCCCGCGTCGAGAAGCTGGCGGCGATTGGCGGCCACCAGGTCGAGATGCAGCCGGGGGCCGAAGTCGCTGTGGCCGGGGGCGCGGGCCGTAAGGAACAGCAGCGGATACTTTTCGCGCACCGGGTCGGACTCCATCACCTTGCGGAAGAGTTCCTGGGCGTAGCCAAACTGCGAGGCGAAGCGGTCGCGCACCTCGTCGCCCACCGCGTAACAGCAGGAATGGATGCCCGGGCCGATGGCGGCCAGCAGCGCTCCCGGGTCGGAGCTGAAGTGCAGGCGCATGGCGGCCACGCCTTTCTCCACGATGCGCGCCAGCGTTCCTCGCCACCCGGCGTGAAAGATTCCCACGGCGCGCTGCTCGGGATCCACCAGCAGCACGGGCAGGCAGTCGGCGGTTTGCACTGCCAGCAGCACTCCGGGAGCACGCGTGATGAGGCCGTCGCCCATCAGCGGCTGCTTCGGCGGATTGTCTACAACATGGATGGTGTCGCCGTGAACCTGCTTCAGCGTCACCAGAGTTGCGCTGCCGCTTCTGCTGCCCGCGACTGCGCGCAGAAAGCGGGCGCGGTTCTGTTCTACCGCTTTGCGGGTGTCGGCGTCGGTGAGGCCCAGGTTCAGAACGGCGCCGCCGTAGGGCTTCGATACCCCGCCGTGACGCGTGCTAAAGCCGTGCAGCAGCCAGGGCAGCGATGACAGGTTGCCGGCGCGAAGGACTTCCAGCTTCGCTGGTGGTTTGCGTGCGGGGCGTGCCGGGTGGATCGGGTTCCGCATCAAATGCCATTCTATCCGGCGAATCCCTTCGCGGTTGCCGTCGTGTCCTTTGTGGTGTGCGCTTCCAGAAGCAGATCCCTCGCCCGCCGCGGCGGGCTCGGGATGACAAACACTGAGGGTTCCGTGAACTGGCAACAGGTTCACCGCTTCGGCTATATTTCCTTGCGCCATGTACGAAGACTTCCGCGCTGAGGACCGCTGGACCCGCGAGGAGCTGCATTGCTGCTTCCAGGCGCTGGTAGTGGCCGTGGCCACGCGCCACGCCGACGCCGTGGACATCAAGTTCCTGGTGAACGGGCGGCCGCTGTGGGTCGCATTGCCCCATCCCGCTTGGGGCGAGTACCGCCGGCACACCGGCGAAGCGCTTACCGATCCTCTGGCAGTCCAGGCAGCCGGTCATTATCTAAAGGCGGCCATCGAGTCGGGCCTCGAAGGCGGGCGCGACATCTACATGCTCAGCGTCGCGGAAACACTCGAACACCTGGATGCGGTACGGGCGGAAGGCCTTCGGCTCGTCTCGAAGTCAACTTAAACCCTCCAACGCCTCCCGCTCACTCACTGTGAACGCGGCGCTTTCATAGGAACTTCTCAACGATCGCGACGATCAGGCCACTCGCAAGCGGTATTAGCAGAGCTCCCACCAAGAACTTCGTCGCTTTCCAAAGCGCTTTGCCAATCGCTGTGGCCGTCGCATCCGCGAGCGGTGGGGTTGCACTCGGGTAGGTTTCAACAGGAGCAAAAAACAGCGCGTAAGTAAGGCCCGCCAGAACAAGCTTACCGACCGCTAGGGCTAGCAGGTACTTCGAAACGTCTGGTCCGGTTTGAACAGAATCGGCGACCCGAACAAACGTGGCGCTGTAGATGGGTCGCTGACAGGCCGAATACGCCAACGACGTCAAGAAAAGTGGGAACGCGTACTCTCGATAACGAAGAAAAAACGCAAAACCCACAAGAGGTACAGCGAACGCCGATACGGCCTCAGAAGGGGCGACCCACCTCAAGCGCACCGATATGTCTGTACTTCCGGGGTCGGGGTTCGTGCCTAGATTCCAGAGCCACAGAGTCAAACAGATGAGCGCAAGAGCCCCACAGGTTCGTCTCCAACTGAAACTGTCCCCTTGGAGAAAAGTCCAAGCGAAACCGATCGCGCAGATGCTCTGCAGATCCACGGCCGCCATGAGCCATCCCCGATAATCCTCCCATCGCAGCTTGATGATGAAGATTGCGACGAACACGATCCATTGAACGATCAGAAACCAGAAAGCCCAGTGAGCAAACTCGTGTTGTCCGAAGAGCGCAGGGCGCCAAATGTAATAGAGAGTGAACCCGGCTAAAACTGCCAAGATGGCTGCGAGCAGATTCAAGGAATCTGCATGCTGCAGGGCCCATTGCCATACGGACATGGCCAGCCTCGTTTTTGCGAGCGTTCCAGGGAAGGGAATCAGCGTGCATGCTACCGCAGAGGGCCAGTCAGTTCAAGAAAAAGCAGCCATTGATTCTTAATTCGGACTCCCCAACGGTGGCATGAACGTGGGTTCTTTTCTGCCCGGTCTGGAATCTGCTCAAAGTTTCGTGCACAATTGGTACCCGCTAGCTTCCAGGAGGCCGGTCGCATTGTCGCAGGACGCTCAAGGCCAAACCGTACAACGGCTTCTGGCTGGTCGCCTCGTGCACTGGAACCTGCCTGCCGGGCCGCTGGTGGAGCACGCCATCCGCCGGGAGGAAGGCCGCCTGGCCGCAAACGGTGCGCTGGTGGCTGAGACCGGGGCCCGCACCGGCCGCTCCCCCAAGGACAAGTTCACCGTCAAAGACGAAATCACCGCGCAGAAAGTCGCCTGGGGCGCGGTCAACCAGCCCTTCGAGCCGGCGAAGTTCGACGCCCTGCTGGAGCGGGTACTCGAGTATCTGAAAGACCGCGAGCTCTATGTGCAGGACCTGTACGCCGGCGCCGACGCCCAGTACCGCCTGCCCATCCGGGTGGTCAACGAACTGGCCTGGCACAACCTGTTCGTGCGCCAGCTCTTCGTGCGGCCCTCGGCAGAAGAGCTCCAGGCGCACGCGCCCGAGTTCACCGTAATCGGCGCGCCCGGCTTCCAGGCTGTCCCGCAGCGCGACGGCGCCAGTTCCGACGCCTTCATCCTGGTTAACTTCAAGCGCGGCATGGCGCTCATCGGCGGGACGCTGTACGCGGGCGAGATGAAGAAGTCCATCTTCGGAGTGATGAACTTCCTGCTGCCCGGCCGCGGAGTATTTCCCATGCACTGCTCGGCCAACGTGGGCAAGGACGGCATCACCGCGCTGTTTTTCGGCCTCTCGGGCACGGGCAAGACCACGCTTTCCGCCGACCCCGAGCGCCGGCTCATTGGCGACGACGAGCACGGCTGGAGCCCCACCGGCGTCTTCAACTTCGAAGGCGGATGCTACGCCAAGTGCATCCGGCTCTCGCGCCAGAACGAGCCCCAGATCTGGAACGCGCTGCGCTTTGGAGCGGTGCTGGAGAACGTGGTGCTCCATCCCCAGACCCGCGAGCCCGACTACGACGACGAAAGCATTACCGAGAACACACGCGCCGCCTATCCCGTGGATTTTATCGAGGGAGCGGTGATCCCCGGCATCGGCGGGCATCCCAAGCACATCGTCTTTCTCACCGCCGACGCCTTCGGCGTGCTGCCACCCATTTCGCGGCTCACACCCGATCAGGCCATGTATCACTTCCTTTCCGGCTACACCGCCAAGGTGGCGGGCACGGAGGCGGGCGTGGGCTCGGAGCCGCAGGCCACGTTCTCCACCTGCTTCGGCTCGCCCTTCCTGCCGCTCGCGCCCAAGGTCTACGCCGAGATGCTGGGCGCGCGCCTGCGCGAGCACCAGGCGCAGTGCTGGCTGGTCAACACGGGATGGTTCGGCGGCGGGTACGGCGTGGGCAAACGCATGAACCTGCCCTACACCCGAGCCATGGTGCGGGCCGCCATTGACGGCCGCCTGGACCAGGCAGAGTTCGTAGCCGAGCCGGCTTTCGGGCTCAGCATTCCCAAGGCCTGCCCCGAGGTGCCCGCCGAGCTGCTCGCGCCGCGCAACGCCTGGGCCGACAAAGCCGCCTACGACCAAAAGGCCGCGCACCTGGCCGAGCTCTTCGCGAAAAATTTCGAGAAGTTCGACGCGCCCGCGTCCGTTCGAGCGGCGGGGCCGGGGAAGACAGTGGTCAGTGGTTAGTCGTTAGTCGTCAGTGCGTGGTTGCCAGCCGGCAGCGTGCCGCCCATGTTCTCCCGCAAGATCCGCGTCGAATACGAAGCCGATGGCCAGCGCCAGCCCTGTCCGCTGAAGTGGCTGGACAGCTTTGCCATGCGCAACTTCACCAACTCTCCCGTCTTCGACGACACCCTGCCTGTCGCCGACGGGCGGATGGAGATCGGCGCGCGCGTGCCTCTGCCAGAACTCGCGGCGGCGATGGAGGATTGGTTCCGGCGCAAGAGCTACCTGGGGAAGGGCGCCACGCTGGTGGTCGAGGAAAGGCCTTAGCCAGAATTGAATCATTGAATCATTGAGTCATTGAAACATTCGCTCAAGGCTCGAGGTATTTCAGATGATTCAATGACTCAATCCCTCAATGATTCAATCGGTGGTCCAGAGCCCCGGCCAGCGTAGA
>CAZXVY010000023.1:0-7650 GCA_964644115.1 uncultured Terriglobales bacterium | reverse complement strand
TCCAACTGGTCCAGATTGAGCTTGGCCCACCGCGGCCCATGCCCAAACCCGCGTGGCTGAAGGCGCGGGCGCCCCTAGGCGAGAACTATCACCAGCTCAAGATGCTGGCGCGCTCGCTGGGGCTGCACACGGTGTGCGAGTCGGCGCAGTGCCCCAACATCGGGGAATGCTGGAACCACCGCACCGCCACTTTCATGCTGCTGGGCAATCTGTGCACTCGGCACTGCGGTTTCTGCGCCGTGCCCAAGGGGCGTCCCCAGCCGATTGACTGGGACGAGCCGCGCCGCGTGGCCGAAGCCGTGGCCACGCTCGGCCTGAAGCACGCGGTGGTGACCAGCGTGAACCGCGACGACGACAACCTGGGCGGGGCGCGCGTTTTCGCGCAGACCATCGAAGAAATCCGCCAGGCCGCGCCCGGCTGCCGCATCGAGGTCCTAATTCCCGATTTCCAGGGCAGCGACCAAGCGCTGCGCACCGTCCTCGAAGCGCGACCGGACGTCCTCAACCACAACACCGAAACCGTGCCCCGGCTCTACCGACCGGTGCGCTCGGGCGCGCGCTACCCGCGCACGCTGCGGCTGCTGGAGAACGTGAAGAAACTCGCGCCGGGGATGGTGTCCAAATCGGGCGTCATGGTAGGACTGGGCGAAACCATGGACGAGCTGCTGGAGGTTTTTCGCGATCTGGCGGCGCGGCGCGTGGACATTCTCACCGTCGGCCAGTACCTGCGCCCCTCTCGCGACCACCTGCCCATCGCCCGCTACTACACGCCGGAGGAATTCCTGTTCATGAAACAGGAAGCGCTGGCCATGGGGTTCCGCCACGTGGAGTCCGGCCCGCTGGTGCGCTCCAGCTACCACGCCCACGAGCAGTCGGAGGCGGCGCTGGCCTGAAGCGGCAAAAGCAAACCACAAAGGGCACGAAGCACTCACGAAGGGCCGGGGGCGGCAGTCTTTGCCGCGGCGCCAAGAGGCAGTGGACGCTGCCCTGTGATATTTTCTACTCCGCAGCCGCGGCATCGCAGCCCAAACATGATCGTAGGAACCGGTGTGGACATCGTGGAGGTGGCGCGCGTAGCCGCGGCCATCGAGCGTTTTGGCCGGCGCTTCCTGAAGCGCATCTACACCGAAGGCGAGATCCGCTACTGCCAGTCGCGGCGCAACAGCTCCGAGCGCTTCGCCGCCCGCTTTGCGGCCAAGGAGGCCGCGCTCAAGGCGCTGGGCACGGGCTGGGGCAGGGGCGTGGCTTGGAAGGAAGTCGAAGTGCGGCGCGAGCCCGGAGGCCGGCCCACTGTCCACTTCAGCGGGCGCGCCGCCGAGTTTGCCGCTGGTTTGGGGATGAAAAACGCCTCGCTTTCGCTTTCGCACACGGCGGAGCAGGCGATTGCGCAGGTGATCCTGGAAGCATGAGTGAGATCACCGCACTCCCAGTGCAGCTCTCGGGCGCCGCCGGCCCCGTCCCCCGCCGGCTGCTGGCCGGCGTCGGCCTGGTGACCTTCGGGACGTTGCTGCTGGAGCTGGCGTGCACGCGTCTGTTTTCCGTGGTCCTTTACTATCACTTCGCTTTTCTGGCCATCGGCGTGGCGCTGCTGGGGCTGGGCGCTGGCGGGGTGTTTGCGTACCTGAGGCGCGAGTGGCTTTCGCGCTGGAGCACCAGCACGATAGCGGCGCGCATGTGCGTGCTCAACACGGTAGCCATCGTGGTCACTCTGTTCGTCATCCTGCAAACCCCTGTCTCCCCGGAACTCAGCCTGAAGAATTTCGGGAAGCTGACCACCGTCTATCTCGCGACCAGCATTCCCTTCTTCTTCACTGGACTGCTGCTCTCGGTGGTGTTTGCTCGCGAGGCGGGACGCATCACCCAGCTCTACGGCGCCGACCTGACGGGCGGAGCGCTGGCCTGCCTGGCGGTGGTGCCGGTGCTGAACCTGGTAGGCGCCATCAACGCTGTTTTTCTCGCCGGCCTGGTGATGGCGGCGGCGGCCGCGGTATGGAGCGAGAACAAGACCGGCCGCAACGTCGGATTGCGCATGGCCCTGGTGATGCTGGGCCTGGCGGTCCTGAATTGGAACGGAGACCTGGTGGAGATTCGGTTCGTGCGCTCGGCGGGCCGCGAACCGCCCAAGGTGGTGTTCTCGAAGTGGAATGCCATTTCCCGCGTCGAGGTGCGGGAGATCGGCGGCGGCCTCTACATGGTGATTGACGCCGACGCCTCCACCGCCATCATGAACCAGGATGTGGAGACCATGCGCAGGCCGGAGTGGCGCGGCCGCTTCCTGGGCGCGTCTTCGGCCACGGCCAACGTGCTGCGGCCGCAGGGAGCGTTCGCCATCATCGGGCCGGGCGGCGGCGTGGACGTGCTGCGCGCGCTGGTGGCCGGCAGCACCAGCGTCACCGCCATCGAGATCAACGACGTCATCGTCAACACCATCATGCGCGACCGCTACGCGGAGTACTCCAAGCGCCTGTACTTCCGGCCGGAGGTGCGCCTCCACGTGAACGACGGGCGCTCCTTCATCCGCCAAAGCACCGACCGCTACGACGTAGTACAGATGACCCTGGTGGACACCTGGGCGGCCACCTCGGCCGGCGCCTTCGCCCTCAGCGAGAACAACCTCTACACCGTGGAGGCCTTTCGCGAATATTTCGAGCACCTCAAGCCCGACGGGTTGATCGCCGTCACCCGCTGGGAGTTCCGCGGGCCGCGGGAGGCGCTGCGCGTGGTGTCGCAGGCTATGGCGGCGCTCGGGCGCCTGGACGTGAGGGATTCCACCGGACACTTCCTGATCGTCGCCGAAGCGCCCCTGAACGAGGACGGCGTTCCGGTCACGGTGCTGGCCAAGCGCTCGCCTTTTACCGCGGAGGAAGAAGCCACCGTGCGCCGGCACCTGGCCGCGTATCCCAACATGGCGGTGCTCTATTCTCCCGGCGGCGCGGAGAAGAATGCGTTCGCGGACCTGATCCGCAGCGGCGACCCCGCGGGCTTTGCCCGCAACTACCCGTTCAACGTCGCGCCCGTCACCGACAACGATCCCTTCTTCTTTTTCACCCTGAAGACGGAACACGTCTGGCGTGGCGTGCTGGCGCCCGGCAGCCCCTCGGGTATCGACTGGAAAATCAACCTGGGAGTGGCCGTGCTGGTGATGCTGCTTGCCATTTCCACGGTGGCGGTGCTGCTGTTCCTGATCGTGCCCCTGGCGCTGCATAGCGGAGCGCGCGGCCAGAACGCGTGGCGCCTGCTCTACTTCGTGGCCATCGGGCTGGGCTACATCCTGGTGGAGATCGCCTTCGTGCAGCGCTTCGTGCTTTTCCTCGGACATCCCACCTACGCCCTCACCGTGGTGGTGTTCCTGATGCTGCTGGGAAGCGGCGCCGGCAGCGTGGTGGCGCGGCGCTGGCTGGCCGACCCACGTCGCGTGCGCGTGGCGCTGGCGGTGGTGGTGGGCGCGACCCTGGTCTACATATGGCTGCTCCCCCGGATGCTGACCGCGCTGGTGGGTCTGCCGATGTTGGCGAAGTTGCTCCTGTCGGCGGCGGTGCTGTTGCCCCTGGGCTTTGTGATGGGAATGCCGTTTCCCACCGGCCTGCGGGCGCTGGCCGGCAGCGGCGAAAGCACCATTGAATGGGCCTTCGCCATGAACGCCGCGGCCAGTGTGCTGGGATCGGTGCTGGCGGTAACCGTGGCCATCCACTACGGTCTGGGCGCTACCCTGGCGACGGGCGCGGCTGCATACCTGGTGGCCGCGGTGAGCGCCAATTCCTGGCGTCCGGCCACGGGCTGACTCGCAGAGCGCCATCTGATATGATGCGGCGCTTCGCGTGTGCACCGCCCGGCGCCGCGTTTTTCCTCGGCGCGCGGGCCGCCGGAGGAAGAAGTGCCGAGCCGCCAGCAGGTATCCTGGGCCCAGCTTAAAGTCGGCATCACGGTACTGGTGGCCAGCGTGATTCTGGCCGTCTCCATCTTCCTCATTACCGGCACCGGCTTCTTCAGCGATTCCATTTACCTCAAGGCCTACTTTGACAACGCGGAAGGACTGCGCATCGGTTCTCCAGTGCGCTTGCAGGGAGTGGACATCGGCAACGTCACCCACATCCAGATTGTTCCCAACCGCCCCAAGGACCCGGTGGAGATCATGATGAAGGTTTCCACCCAGTACCAGTTCAGCCTGCGCAAGGATTCGATCGCCAGCCTGAACACCGCGGGCGCGCTGGGCGAAACCTACGTGGACATCGTGAGCGGCGCGGCCAAGGGCGTCGAAGCCGCCGACGGCGACGTGCTGCCCTCGGAAGCGCGGCCTGGCCTCAGCGAGGTGGTGCGCGCCAGCCAGAGCACGCTGCAGAACCTGGACACCGTGCTCAAGCGCTTTGACCGAATCGTGGCCGCCATCGAGCGCGGCGAGGGCTCGATAGGCAAGTTCATCTACGATCCCACGGTGTTCAACAAGGTCAACACCACGCTCACCGAAGTCCAGACCATGGTGCGCGAGATGCGCGCCGGCAAAGGCACCGTGGGCAAGCTGATGCAGGACGACACTCTCTACCGCCGGGCCGAAGCCTCGGTGGACAAGCTCAACAAAATCATTGACGACCTGGAGAAAGGCCAGGGCACGGTGGGCAAGCTGCTCAAGGACCCCAGCCTTTACCAGAAGGCGGAAAAGACCATGTCCCGGGCCAGCGAGGTCATGGAGAACGTGAGCGCGGGCAAGGGAACTCTGGGCAAGTTGGCCAGTGACGAGGAATTCGCCCGCAAGGTGGACAACACCATCACCCGCCTTTCGGCCATCGCCGACCGCCTGGAAGCCGGCGAGGGAACCGCCGGAAAACTGCTGCGCGATCCTTCCATCTACACCAACGCCGACCAGATGCTGGTCGAAACCCGCAACCTCATTAAGGCGGTCCGCGAAGACCCCAAGAAATACCTCACCATTCGCTTCAAGATTTTTTGAGGAGAATGGATGACAACCGCCGTGTCACCAAGGTCTAACCATCAGTCCTAATTTCAATGTCCCGAGAGGATAGTGCGATGCGAGCAATGCGAAGCTTGCTGTGTGTGTGCGCGCTGGCCGCGGTGGCCCTGGCGCAGGGAACGTCGGCTGCGCCGCGGGCCATCCCCAGCTTCGACCTCGACGCCATGGATCCGTCCATGGACCCTTGCACCGATTTCTTCCAGTACGCGTGCGGCAAGTGGAATGCCGCGAATCCCATCCCGCCCGACAAGACCCGCTGGGGCCGCTTTGACGAACTGCGCGAGCGCAATCGCTACCTCCTGCGTGACATCCTGGAGAAAGCCGCCGCCAAGTCCAAGGGCGGCAGCATCGAGCGGAAGATCGGTGAATACTACGGCGCCTGCATGGACGAGGCCGCCATCGAGAAGGCCAACCTGAAGCCGCTCCGCAAGTACCTGAAGCTGATTGACGGGATGAAGAGTCACGCGGACTTGACGCGCGTGATCACCGAGCTTCACGACGTGAACGTGAATGCGCTCTTCGGCTTCGGCACGCTCCCCCAACTCAAGAACTCCAAAATGGACGGCGGATGGGCTGACCAGGCCGGCTTGGGCCTGCCCAACAAGACGTTTTACACCAAGGACGACGCCAAGTCGGTGGAGATCCGCCAGAAATACGTGGAGCACATCGCCAACATGCTCGGGCTGTTGGGCAGGCCCGCTGAAAAAGCCAAGGCCGACGCCCAGAAAGTGATGGATCTTGAAATGGCCCTGGCCAAGGTGGCCCAGGACCCGGTGACCCGCCGCGACCGGCGTAACCTGGACCACTGGATGAAGCGCGAGGACTTCGCCGCCCTCACTCCGTCCCTCGACTGGACGGCATATTTCAACAGCGTGGGCACGCCGCCCATGACCGAGTTGAACGTGGCCAATCCCGAGTTCTTCAAGGGGCTGGAGGGCGCGCTTAAGGGCGCCTCGCTGGATGTCATCAAAACCTACCTGCGCTGGAGGACCATCACCCTGGCCTCCCCCTTCCTGCCCAAACGCATCCGCCAGGAGAACTTCAACTTCTTCCAGAAGACCCTGCAGGGCGCCAAGGAGATGGAAGACCGCTGGAAGACCTGCACCAACGCCGTGGATGCCGACTTGGGCGAAGCCCTGGGCCAGAAGTACGTAGAGCGCACCTTCGGCGCCCAGGGCAAGGAGCGCACCCTGAAGATGGTGAAGGCGCTGGAGAAGGCCCTGGAGCGCGACATCCAGGAAATCGACTGGATGGGCCCGGAGACCAAAAAGAACGCGCTGGAAAAGCTGCACGCCATCTTCAACATGATCGGCTACGCCGACCAATGGCGCGACTATACGAAGCTCGACATCCGCAAGGGCGATCCGCTGGGCAACTCCCTGCGCTCCAACGTTTTCGAGAACCGCCGGCAACTGGCCAAAATCGGCAGGCCCGTGGATAAAAAGGAGTGGCCCTTTACCCCGCCCACGGTCAACGCCGGCTACTCGCCGCAGCAAAACCGAATCAGTTTCCCGGCCGGCATCTTGCAGCCGCCCTTCTACGATAACAACGTGGACGACGCGGTGAACTTCGGCGCCATCGGCATGGTCATCGGACACGAACTGACTCACGGCTTCGACGACGCCGGCCGCCGCTTCGATCCCCAGGGCAACCTGCGCGATTGGTGGACCCCGGAAGACGGCAAGAAGTTCGAGGAGCGCGCCGCCTGCATCATCGACCAGTACAACAACTACACCGCGGTGGACGACGTGAAGCTCAACGGCAAGCTGACCACGGGAGAAAACGTGGCCGACCACGGCGGCATCCGCCTCGCCCTCATGGCCCTGCTTGATACCCTCGGAGGCCAGGACCCGGGCAAGAAGGACGGCTTCACTCCCCAGCAGCGCTTCTTCATCGGCTACGGGCAGGTCTGGTGCCAGAACGTCACCCCGGAACGCGCCCGCACCGACGCGCAAGGCGATCCGCACTCGCCGGGCCAGTACCGCGTAAACGGCGTGCTCTCCAACACGCCCGAGTTCCACAACGCGTTTTCCTGCAAGAAGGGGCAATCCATGGTGCGGGAGAACCAGTGCCGGGTGTGGTAAAGCCTTAACCACGAAGGGCACGAAGGATCACGAAGAAGAGTCCGGGGCGCCGCCAGGCGCCCCTTAATTCTTTGCGTGGGAATTCACATCAGAAGCGCGGCGAACGAACTTTTCAGTTGCTGCCGAAAGCTACGCATCCTGCATACAGGGAAACGAACAAATAGTTTGCCGAACCTGCTCCTTCTGGGCCTGCCATGCCATGCTGTAGCTGGAAGGCCAGAAAGGAGCCGCTATGACCACCCCACCGAACTCGCCCGGAGGTAACGCTGGTTCTCGCCCGCTATTCGGGTGGCTGGGATGGGACTGGTTGCACCTGGCGGCGCTGGCCGGATTCCTCGCGATCTACTTTTTGGTGGAACGCGACCCTTCGCTGTCTCCACTCTCGGTGCTGACCCTGCTGGTATGCGTGCTGGCGCGGCTCGACGACGCCAAGCGCCGCGCCGCAGCCATCCCCATCAGCCTGGCGGCGCTCATGCTGGCCGGACGCGTCGGCCTCCATGGAGTGTCCAAGGCCGCGAGGTGGTGGTCACATTCCAACGACGTGGCCGAACCCGGCGTAGGCTGGCTGCCGCTGTTTTTCGCCGCCTGCATCTTCCTTGC
>CAZXVY010000022.1:4875-16644 GCA_964644115.1 uncultured Terriglobales bacterium | reverse complement strand
CTCTCCCTGGTCAACACCTTCGTGGCCATGGCGATTGATTCGGAAACCCGCCGCCCGCGCATCTCCAACATCACTGCCGGGCTATCCGGACCGGCCATCAAGCCCATCGCACTGCGCATGGTGTACGAAGCCGCGCACTCGGTGGACATCCCCGTAATCGGCATGGGCGGCATCACCACCGCCGAAGACGTCATCGAGTTCCTGCTGGCCGGCGCCACCGCCATCCAGGTGGGCACCGCCAGCTACTGGGACCCCTGCGCTACCGAGAACATCGTCGGCGCCGTGGAGCGCTGGTGCCTGGAGCACCGCGTGGAGCGCATCGCCGAGCTGATCGGGGGACTGCAGAGCGAGTAGCCGGCAGGCGGCGTGTTACGGCCGCTACGACTTCGCCGGAGACGAAGGCCGCGGAACGTAGAAGCTCCAGTCCAGCGCCACGATCTTCCATGCGCTTTCACGCTTCTCGAGCACGTACATGGACCACAGCACGGCTTCGACCTTTTCGCCGCCCTTGCGGGTTAGCGTCATGGTGGTCTTGGTATAGCCCCAGCCCATCTCCTGGGTTGCTGCCATACGCACGAACTCGCTTTTCATGGGCGGCGCCGGCTCCTGCATCTCCGGCACCAGGTGGTGGTCGCGGAAGTCCCGCCAGCCGTCGTTGCGATGGCCGTTCTCGAACGCGACCATGTCGGCGGCCATGAGCGGCTCGATCTTCGCTAGGTTGCGCTCGGCCAGGCCTTGCTCGAACTGCTCGATGACCCGGCGGACGTTGGCTTCCGGCGACGCCGCTGGAGATTGCGCGGCGGCCGAAACCAGCAACAGCAGGACCGTGAATGCCACACAGAAAACTCGCATAGCTATCTCTCCTCCATCATCATTCTGCCCCTGGGAACATTGATTTCGCGCACCGGCAGGTCCATCTCGCCGGACTTGGCCGGAGCTTCGAGGCCGTCGGTCAAGAGGTAGCCGCGCAGGGCGATGGCGTTCGTCCACACGCCGCTGAGCGCGTCGATGTACGCCCGCTGGAGCTGGAAGCGGGTACGCTGCGCGATCAGCACCTGCGGATAGGACGCGGCCACGATCCGGTACTTCGCCAGGTACAGCTCGTGGGCCTTCTGTGCGCGGGGCAGCATCTGGGTGCGGTAACGTTCGGCCAGGGCGCGCGCGCTCTTGTAGTTGCTCACCAGCGACGCCGAGCGCTCGCGCAGCACCAGCTCCACGCGCCGCACTTCCCCGAGAGCGCGCTCCCGTTCGGCGCGCGCCGCCTCCACCTGGCCCTGGTTGCGGTTGAACAGCGGAATCTCGACGCCCACTTCGGCAAACCATTGCAAGCCCACGGCGCGCCCTGTGGTTTCCAGCAGCTCGCGGTTCTGCTGCAAGCCGGCGCGGACTTTCAGGTCAGGAATCGGTTGCGCGGCAGCGCGGGCGGTGATGGCTTCGGCACGCGCCACACCCGCGCGCGCAATCTTCGCCGCCGGGCTCTGGCTGATCAGCGTCTCAATCCATGCGTCGGCGTCGAGAGCAGGCTCCTCGGTCTCCAAGCTCCCGGCCAGCGCAACGGGCTTCAGCCCGGGATTGCCGACCGTGGCCGCCAGGGCGCGCCAGACGCGCTCGCGGCTGTTCTCCTCGACAATCACCGCCAACTCGGCCTGCTGCTGCTCGATCTCCGCCTGCAACACGTCGGGCAAATCCGCCTGGCCGACGTTGTGGAGCTGCCGCGTTGTGGCCACCGCTTCGGCGGCGATTTTCGCCAACTGCTCGTCCAGGGCCAGCATCTCCTGCGCGGCCAGCGCCTGGTAGTAGAGCAGACGCACAGCGTTCAGCACCCGGAAGCGTTGCTCCTCGGCCTCGGCCTCAGCCTGCACGTGTTCTTGCTCGAACACCTGGCGCGACTTTGCCAGCTTCCCACCGAGCACGAAGGTCTGCTCGACGAAGAAACCCTGCTGGCCTCCACGCGCGAAGCCTCCGCGGATTTCCTCGCCGGTATAGCCCACGGTGGGATTGGGATAAAGCCCCGCCTGCTGCCGGCGCCCGGCGGCCACGCGCACTTCGGCTTCCGCCTGTTTGAGCGTGGGATTGTTGGCCAGCGCCATCTGCTCCAGGTCTTCGAGGCGGAGGGTGGAACCGGTGGCGGCTTGAGGATGCGCAGAGCCCAAGAGCATGGCCGGCAATAGGAAAATGTAAAAAAGCGCGCGATTTGCGATTTTCATGACGGTTCTCCTGAACATAGGGATTCCTCGACTCGTCTCAGTCGCTTCGCTTCTTGCGACTCGCTCGGAACCAAAAGGTCCACATGTCTATCCCTGGTGCTGATGTTTGTCTTCTTTCTGCGTGGGCTGGCTGCGGCGCAAGGCCTGGATCCGGTCGTACAGGTCGGGCGGCAGGACGCGCAGCAGCGTCATCATGCCCATCATGCCGCCGGTCCAGTTCACCGGCAGGCCGTGAGTTTCGGGCTTCTCCACTTCGCGGTCGAGGACCATGAAGTGGTCCTGGGGATAGCCGGGAACTTGCCCGGCGTTGGCCGCCGGCTTCCACAGCCCGGCGTCGTGGCCGTGGCCGTGCTGCAAAGGAAGATTGGTGGTGGCCCGCTCTTGCTCGGAACCCACGCCCATGCCGCGGCCCAGGCTCGCGCCCAGGCCTTCCGAAGTTGCGCTGCCGCCGCGCACGAAGCCCAGGCCTTCTTCCTTGCCGCGCCCGGCGGCCATTCCCTGGCCTCCGGTCCACAGCGGGCCGGTCATGGACGCCATCTGGTTCATCATGTGGTGCGGCAGATGGCAATGCACCATCCAGTCGCCGGGGTTGTCGGCAACGAACTCCAGGTCTGCGGCCTCGGCTACGCCCACCAACACGGTGTTCTTCGGCGCCCAGATTGCGGGCGGCTGGCGTCCTGCCTCCGAACCGGTGACCACAAACGTATGGCCGTGGACGTGGATGGGATGGTGGTCCATGCCCAGGTTCACCCAGCGCAGGCGCACCCGCTCCCCGATGCGCACGATGAGCGGCGTGGTGGCCGGGGCGGCCTTGCCGTTCATGGTCAGCCAGTTGAACTCCATCGAGGTGGTATTGGGGACGGTGGCGTTGGGGAGGACGGCAAACTCCTGCAGCACGAAGCCGAAATCTTTGTCCACGCGCGGCGGGAAAGCTTGCCGCGGATGCATGATGAACAGGCCGATCATGCCCATCATTTCCTGCATGGCCATGTGCGAGTGGTAGAAGAACGTCCCGTTCTGCTTCAGGGTGAACTCGTAGACAAACCTCTCGCCCGGCTGGATCAAGGGCTGGCTGAGGATGGGCATGCCGTCCATGTTGTGGGGGATTTCGAACCCGTGCCAGTGCATGGAAGTGGGCTCAGGCAAATGGTTGTCCACCAGGATGCGGACGCGGTCGCCCTGGTTCACCTGGATGGTGGGCCCGGGCACGGAGCCGTTGTAACCCCACAAGTCCACCACTTTGCCCGGCCAGATCTCGCGCTTCACCGGCTCGGCCACGAGGTGAAAGACCTTGGCGCCGTTCTCTCCCCGCCAGGGAAGTTGGGGGACGTCGGGGGTTTCCACCGGAACCGGAAGCCCGTGGCGTCCGCTGCGCACTTCGGCGCGCGTATCCCCACGGTTTTCCGCCTGCCCGGCGGCGCCGGCTTTCCCGGTGGCCGCAGCGGCCGCGCCCAGCGCCAGCGCGCTGCGCAAGAAGTTGCGTCGGCTATTCATGATCTGCCTCCTGATGGAACCTGATTCCGGCCAATTGCTTTCACGTTTGTGATCGGCCATCTGCTTTCATGTTTGTCGTCGGCCCATTGCTTTCACTTTTGTCATCCCGAGCAAGCCCGACCGAACCCCGACTTTGTCGGGGCGAGGGAGGGCGCGTCGAGGGATCTTGGTTTTGGTTCTTCGAAAGCGCGCCGCTTCTAGATGCGCAAAGGGGCTGCGAGGAAAGCTGGTGCAGGTGGGTCGTGGTGATCAGACAGGAGGGCGCCCAAATCCCTGCGAGCCGGGGCGGACCGAACACCGTCCTGAGAATCAGGCGGCGCAACCCCAAACTCATGCTCCGTCGCGCTCATCGTCTCGCGCCGCCGCAGCAGCGAGATTTGCGCCAGCGTTTCGCAGCCGGCGCCGCTCTCCATGGTCGAGACCGGCACGGAGGAGTGCGCCGCGTGCCCCGCCGCGTTCCCCGCTGCGTTCCCATGATGATCCACGGCCCCGCCCGAGTGGTGTGCAGGCGCTTCTGCCGGAGCGCACAGGGTCTGGCAGAAGGCCAGGCTGGGGCCGGTCCCGGCCAGAACCAGGATCAGCGTCAGGGCTGCTGCGGTGGCGCGCATGTTCTATTAGACGGGCCCGGTGAGAGCTGGTTACTGCTCCTTGGGCCGAAGTTCTTCAGGGATGCGGTTACGGATTTCCTCCGGCAGGCGCTCATGCAGCCGCCGCGCGCCTAGCCGGGCCGCGTCTGCCATCACCACCGGCGCAGGCGTGGCCACGGCCACCGCCACCCACAACGCTCCGGAGAAGGCAAAGCCGGCCAGTGCCGCAATCTGCAACACCAGGGCGTAGCGCGGCGAGAAGTGCCAGATGGCCCCGAAAGCCAGCAGGAAGAGTCCGGCGGACACCGTGGCCAGCACGATCAGCCCCACGTCCACAATGCGGTGCAGCCGCTGTTTGGAGCGGCAGTAGGCACAGGCCGCGAAGTGCTCTTCGTAGTCGGCGCACATGTCCGGGGCGATGCCGGAGATGTCGTACCGCCACCCGGAAAGGATGCCGCCCACGACCTGGTCCACACAATGCCGGCTCATGCTTTTTACAGTTTACAGCCAGATGGATTCCAGCGCCTGGTCCTGCCCGGCCAGCAACAGCCGGTTCTGCCAGAGGCTGCGGCGCGCTCCCAAGGCCTGCTCAGCCGCTCCTCGCGCTACCTCTGGATGGTTGTTCTGTTCGGAGAGGTGTGCCAGGACCAGGAAGGCGGCACCTCCATCATAGTCGTTGGCGAAGAATTCCGCGAGCGCCTCGTTGGAAAGGTGCCCTACCCGGCTCATCACCCGCTGCTTCACCGACCACGGGTAGGGCCCCGAGCGCAGCATTTCCAGGTCGTGGTTGGATTCCACCACCAGACCGTCGCAGCCCTTCAGGTGCTGCCGAACGCTGGCCGGCATGTAGCCCAGATCCGTCACAAAACCCAGCTTCGTGCCCTCGACGCGAAAGGTGAACCCCACCGGATCGGCGGCATCGTGGGGGATGGTGAAGGGGGTTACCTGAATGTCGCCCACCTGAAAGCTGCGGCCGGAGGCAAAGCATTCCAGGCGCTCCAGCTTGGCAGCGCCTTCGCGGCTGCTGCGATACTGCTTCCACCAGGCGGCATGAGTGGCCTCCGTCATGTACACGGGAACCTTCAGCCTGCGGGCCAGCACCGGCAGTCCGGCCGCGTGGTCGGAGTGCTCGTGGGAAACCAGGATGCCGTCCAGGCCTTCGGGCATTTCCCCCGCGGCCTTCATGCGCTTCAAGGTCTCGCGGCAGGAGAGGCCGGCATCGAGGAGAAGGCGGGTGGTGGAACTGGAAATGACGGCGCAGTTACCGCGACTGCCGCTCGCCAGCAGGGTGACCCTCGCCGCCATGCTGCGAGCATAGCGGAGATTGAATCATTGAATCAATGAATCATTGAGGGATTGAATCATTGAGTCATTGAGCGATTGGGTCTTAGCGGCTCCGCGTTCCGCCGATGGCTCAATCCCCAAAATGATTCAATAACTCAATCGCTCAATGATTCAATCTGTTTCATCCCAGCGTGGCCAGCCTGATCTTGGCCTGGCGCGCGGTTTCGCGCAGCAGCGGGTCTTCGTGCTGCAGGCATTCCTCCAGCTTTTCGGCGAGGGAGAACAGGCGCAGCGTCCCGATGGCGTAGGCGCCGCACGATTTCAGCCAGGGATCCTGGCTGGCCACCAGGGCGGCGGCGGCTTCTTCGCGCGTCTCCAGGCTGGCATGCACCATGGAGCCGGCCAAGCGAGCGCGTTCGGCCATGCCCACTTCGCTGTCCAGCAGCGGCACCAGCGCGCTGCGCAACTGGGGCTTGAGGACGTTGTCCAGGAACTCCAGCGCATTGTCGTGGATCACGGGGTTCCTCGACTGCAGGCCCACGTAGGCACTGTGCAGATCGTATTGCGGATGCAGCAGCGACAACAGGCGGAAAATGCGCTCCACTTCCAAATCCATGGTCTCGCGCAGGGTGCGCAGCACCGGATCGCCGCCCTCCAGCGACCCGCCCAGCGTCCCCAGGATCTGATAGGAGCGGTAGTGGCCCATGATCTCCGCGGCCAGCACGGTCTCCACCATCTGGACCTCGAGTTCCAGCTCCGGCCTGGCTTGGCGCAGCTTGTTGAGCGCCGCGATCACGCTGAAGCGGAGCGCGGTGTCGCTCTGCAACAGGTTTTCCATCAGGGCGCGGCCCGCCGCCAGGGTCCCGATCAGGCTCAGCGCGCGCGCGGTCAGGGCACGCGCTTCGGCTTTGAAGTCGTCATCCGCCAGATGGTCGCGCAAGGTGCCCACCACCGCATCGCCCAGGCTCACCATTGCATCCACCACTTCTTCGTTCAGATCCTGATTTCCCAGACGATCCAGAAGAGCGGGGAGCAGGCGGCGCTTGCGCAGCCGCCCCACGGCGCGAATGGCATGCCGCGCCACCTCGGTGTCGGGATCGCGCAGTAACGCTTCCAGCTCTTTCTCGAAAGCATCGGGCAGCGAACCAATCAGCCGCGCGGCCTCCAGGCGGGTGCGCGTCCCTTCCGCTCCCGGCTCGGCCACCATGGCCGCCAGGATGCTGCGCGCGGCCACCAGGTTCTGGGTCTCGCCGGGCTTGGCCAGGAAGGACACCATGGCCGAGCGCACCGAGAAGTCCGCAAAATCGCCCAGCTCCTGCAAGCGCACCAGCGGATCAATGTGCCCATGGTGGGTAAGATAAAGCAGGGCTTCGGTGCGCACTTCCAGGCTGGGATCGCGCAGGAGGTCCTCCACTTTTTTGTGCACCGAGCGGTCGCCGGCCTCGGCCAGCAGGGAGACGGCCTTTTGCCGGACCTCGGGCGCGGGATGCTCCAGCAGACCGCGCATAGCGGGGTGCACGGTGTGCCCGCGATCCACGTCGAACAGGTTCAGCGCGTACAGCACTTCTTTGGGGTCGGTGGCCGTGAGGTTCGAAGCCAGGATTTCGCTGGTGGAGCGGTCGAGCACAGCTACCGACTGGCGCTCGGTGTCCAGCCGGTGCTGCTGGATGGTGTCCTTCAGAGTGGCGACGTACTGGCGGCAAGCGATGGCAGCCGCCGCGAACCACCCGCCGATCAGCACCAGGTTCGCCCAGCCTACTTGCCGGGCGGAGAAGCGCAGATGATCCGCGAAAAGCGCCAGGGCAAGGCCGGCCAGCCCGTCGCCCAGCCGCCAGATGAACGTGTCGATGAAAGACTTCACCCGAAGCTTCAAGTCGGAAGCCAGTGGAAGGTAGAGCAGCTCGACGGACGACTTGTCCAGGGAATAGCGCAGAATGTTGTCGCTGCCCTTCAGCACAACCACGGAGAGCAGCGTGCCCCACAACAGCACCGCGATCGTACCCCCTAACATGGCCACCGGAACCACGAACAGGGTGAAGCCGAGACCGAAGCGGCGCAGGGCTCGCGAAGTCAGTAGCATCTGGGTGGCAAGGCAGATGAGGGCTGCAAAAAACTGGAAATCGCTGAAGAACAGCGCCAACATGTTCTTCTCCGGAATGAACTCCTTGGCGATGGCCTTGAATTGCCAGCCGGCAAAGGTGGTGACGAACGACGACACACAGATCAAGGCGGAAATGGCCAGCAAGTAGGGCGAGGAGGCGATTTGGCGGAGGCTATCGAGGACGGTGGGTTGCTGCTCAGTGCCTGCACCCGCGGCGGATTCGCCGGCCGCCAGGACATCCGCCTGCCGCTGCCGCCATATGATCACCACCACGCCCGCGCAGAGAGCCAGGCATGCGGCCATGCCCAGAATGATGCTCTCAGTACCGAAATGCTTCACCGCCATGCGGGAGGCGAAGCCGCCGAAGATCCAGCCGGAGATGGCGCCGGCGCCCACCACCCCGAAGATGCGCTTGGCCTCGCGGGTGGTGAGCAGGTAGTTGGCCAGCGTCCAGACCTGCATGGGGGCAAGAACGCCGAACACGCCCACCCAAACATAGAAGACCGGGAACAGCCAGGGTGTGCCGTGGTAGTGCGCCAGGTACCAGAACAAACAGCAGTTGGCGGCAAACAGCAAAAGGCTGCCCACCAGGAGGTCGCGCAGGCTCACCCGCCGCGCGATGCTGAGATAACCGGCAACGATCACACCCACCAGCAGCGCGCTGGCGATGTCCGCGTAGGGCAGCTTGACCGCTTCGAAGCGGTCCAGGAACAGGGCGTCGCGGGCGATCTTGCCGCCGGTGTAGGAAGCAATGATCAGCAGGAGATAGAGAAACAGCAGGCTGCCGCGGCTGAGGTCGCCGGGGCGCAGGTTCAGCGCGCGCTCAAGAAATCGGACCATTCAGATACCGTTGTGCCGGCAGCGGCCGGCGGCTTCACGCGTGCCAGTTTATCCGGAGACTGCGGCCGGCAGGCCGGCCCGATGCCGCGGAGCTCATGCCCCCGGGTCCCAGGCGAACAGGACCTTGTTCTCACCCTTCTCGCGGATGAGCTTGTCGAAGTGCTCGATCAGCTTTTTCCGGCGCTCCAGCAGAGCATCAATCTCGTATCCGCGCAAGTAAGGCTTCAGCCTCTGCCTCGCCTGGCTCTCGTCCAGGGTCTTCACCTTTTCGTACAGCTTGCGGTCACACTGAATCAGCAGGGCCTGGGAGCGCAAGGTCACCTGGCGGCGGAAGGCGCGCGTGTGGTCAATGAGCCACAGGTTCCAGTTGCGGTCCATCAGCATGTTGCCGGTGTTGCGGTCGGTGTTATAGATCAGCGCGTCGAAGAAGCGCATCATGTGGATCTGCTGGCTCCAGCGGATGCGGTCGGGAGGCTCCAGCTTCTCTTTGCGGCTCTTGGTGTAGTTTATGGTGTTTTCCACCCAGAGCTGCAAGGAGCCGTCGTTTCCGCGCAAGGTGCGCAGCACCGCCGGAGGCACGCTGCCCATGTCCAGCAGCCGGCTGAGTTCATAGGCGGCGGCCTGGAAGATGAAGCTGTCGCGGAAGAACATCTCCGTGCCGCCCCCGGCCATGGCGGCGTGGGTCTTGTCTTCGTTGACGCTGTGATAGACGGCATGCGCGCGAATGCCCTCTTTCTCCAGCAGCACCTTCTGCGGGTTGGTGATGCCCGTGCCGATGTCCTTCATGGAAACCACTTTGGCGGTGCGCAGGAACTGGAGGATCTCTTCGTCGTTGCGGAAAGGGAGCGGCTGGCCGTCGGGGCCGACCCAGACGTGGGCGGCAGGAGGTGCGGCCGCCGCAGGCTGCAAATCGGTGTATTCGACCTCCAACAGCCTGCCTTTGGCAAAGACTACGTTCACCTTGGGGTAAACGTAGATGAGATTCTCCTGGTCGGTGACCTTGTCCGCGGGCGGGCCCATCACGGCTTCCACTTCCGCCGGCGTTTGTCCTTCCTTGAGCTGGGCAGAGGGCGCAGCGGGTGCAGCCGGTGTCTGCTGGAACTCCACGGCCAGCGCGCCGCCGGAGGGATGGCGCGGCGCCGCCGAGCTGCGTGCGGGCGAGGTGGCGCCTCCGGCCTCCAGCAGCACGTTGCGCCGGTCGTGGTAGATGGCGGTGAACTTGCCACCGCTGATCTCCAGGGCCGAGGCCTGCCCGCCCTTGTAGTAGGTGGAGAGCATTCCGGTGTCAATCAGGAAGACTTTGCCCCCGAAGCGGGAGCGCACGGACCGGTCGGGCTGGGGCGTGTGTCCCACCACCGCGTGCTCTGCGCCCATCTGCTGCAACACGCTTCTGACTTTGGCGTCTTCCGCCTCCGGCCAGTCGGCGAAACCACGGAACCAGAGCGGCCCGTCGGGATGCACCGAGTACCATTGCCCGTAGCTGAGGAAGTCCTCCAGCCACTTCATATGGCGCTGGTCTTCGAGGGGAGGCTTGTAGGTCTTGCCCTTGGCAGCGGCTTCCGCTTCGCGCGCGGCCACAGCCGCTTTGCGACGGTCCAACTCGCTCTTCACCGCGGCCGCGGTCTGATACAAGGTGAACGAGGAGTGCACCAGCTTCTGCTGAATCAACTGCGTGATGTAGCTGTCGAAGACGCGGAGCTCCTCGCGGATGTTCTTGTTCATCTGCTCCACGCCCACGCCGGCGAGCTTGGGGTGGATTCCGCCGTGGAGAAACACCGTGCCTCCCACCCGGGCCACGGCCGCCCGTTCGCGCAGCCACCGGCCGTATTTGCCCAGTGCGGAGAACGCCTGGCGGTGCTCGAAAAATCCTGGCGGATGGCTCTGCATCCACTCCTGCTCGAAGCCCGGGCCGGCCGGGGCCATCCCATCGCGGCTCTTACGCCATTCGGAGTATTCCCGAAACCCGGAGCGCCGGCGTTCCTCTGATTTGGCGTCGGTGAAGGCGGCGTACTCCTCGGGGGAGACGTAGCGCAGGTCGCCCATCAGGTTCATCACTTCATGATTGCCCAGAAGCGCCATCACCCGCCCGCCGCTCTTGGGCGCCTGCTTCTCCAGGGCCATCAGCAGGTCCATGACCTGGCGCGACTTGGGCCCGCGGTCGAGGACGTCGCCCGTCTGCACCAGCACGGTACTGCCCCCGCTCCATTGCAGGCTCTCGTTGATCACTCCGGCAGCGCGCAGGATTCGCACCAGCGCATCGAAATCGCCGTGCACGTCGCCCACGGCCACGACCCGCTGCGGCGCCGGCGCCGCCGGCGGCGGCGCCGCAAGCGCCAACAGCGCCACCAGGACCAGCAGGCCCACCTTCCCTGCCCTACGACCTGTGTCTGCCATCGTTCTCATGTCGTCAAGTTGCCCCCCACGGGGAGCGCGCCCTAGTGTACGACATCCCCGCCGGCAGGATTCCTTTTCTGCCCGTCTTTCCGGTAGAGTGTTCCCCGCGTATGCTCGACCTGAGTTTCGTCCGCGACCACCTCTCGCTGGTGCAGGAGAAGCTGCGGCAGCGAGGCCTGAATCCCGAGGAAGTCCTGAAGGACTTTCCTCAGTTGGATGCGGAGCGCCGCCGCCTGATTACCGAAACCGAAACCCTGCAAGCCGAGCGCAACTGCGCTTCCGAGGAAGTTGCCCGGCTGAAAAAAGCCCAGCAGGACGCCTCCGCCTTGATTGAGGAAACCAAGGGCCTGCGGGCCCGCGTGGAAGAGCGGCAGAAGCAGGCGGACGAAAAGGAACAGCAGTTGCGGACGTTGTTGGCCGGCATCCCGAACCTGCCCCACCCGAGCGTGCCCTCCGGGAGTTCGCCGGAGCAGAACCAGGAGGTCCGGCGCTGGGGCGCGCCGCCCCAATTCGGATTCGCGCCCAAGCCGCACTGGGAGCTCGGAGAGCAGCTCGGGGTGCTCGACCTGCCGCGCGCCGCCAAGCTCTCCGGCGCCCGCTTCGCCGTGTATTGGGACCTGGGCGCGCGGCTGGAGCGCGCGCTCGCCGCCTTCATGCTCGACCTGCACACCCGCGAGCACGGCTACACCGAAGTCCTGCCTCCCTTCCTGGTGAACTCGGGCTCCCTGTACGGCACCGGCCAGCTTCCCAAGTTCGCCGGCGATCTGTTCAAGTGCGAAAACTCCGACTTGTGGCTGGTGCCCACGGCGGAGGTCCCGGTCACCAACCTGTTCCGCGACGAAGTGCTGGACCGGGAATTGTT
>CAZXVY010000022.1:0-4865 GCA_964644115.1 uncultured Terriglobales bacterium | reverse complement strand
CATCTCGCTCACCGCATGGACCTCCTGCTTTCGCAGCGAGGCCGGCTCCTACGGCAAGGACGTGCGCGGCATCATCCGCCAGCACCAGTTCCAGAAGGTGGAGTTGGTGAAGTTCGCGCGCCCGGAGACTTCCTACGACGAACTGGAAAAGCTGACTGGCGACGCTGAGACCGTCCTCCAGCGCCTGGGGCTGCACTACCGCGTGGTGACGCTGTGCACCGGCGACCTGGGCTTCGCTTCCGCCAAGACCTACGACATCGAAGTCTGGCTGGCCGGCCAGCAGGTGTTCCGCGAAATTTCCTCCTGCTCGAACTTCGAGGCTTTCCAGGCGCGCCGGGCCAACATTCGCTATAAGCCCGAAGGCAAGAGCAAGACCGAGTTCGTCCACACCCTGAACGGCAGCGGACTGGCCATCGGCCGCACCTGGGTGGCGCTGCTGGAGCACTATCAGCAAGCCGACGGCAGCGTGCTTATCCCTGAAGCGCTGCGGCCCTACGTGGGCGCCGAGCGCATCACGCCGCGCAAGATGTGAGGCGCCAGGACTGGTGCTAAACTGAAACCGCCGGGCTCCCGCCGAACGCTGCTCCGACCGATAACATGCGACGTATCTGGAGAAAAATTCGCTCCGTCATATTCTGGGAGTACGAGCGGGGAAGCCTGCAGTACGACCTGATGGTGACTGCGATTCTGGCCTTTATTTTTCTGGCCCCGCTCAAAGTCGATTTCAAGGACAAACCGGTGGAGCGCCACCCGCATCAAACCGATGTGGTCGTGCAACCGGACGGCCAGGGAGGCTGGGTGTATCAGGTGGAGGCGGCGGCGGTGACGGTAAGCGGCTCGGGCGAGGCCGCGGTGGAGGCCGCGCTGATGCGCGTGATTGAGCCCATCGCCGGCGAGGTCACCATCGTCCGCAGCGAGCCGGTCTACGACCGCAGCAGACGCCTCGTCGGCTACAAGGTCTGGGTGCGCAAGTAGGATTTGCGAATTCCAACATGAGGCCACTGCGCCATTTCGTTGCCGGCTTCTGCCTGCTCTTCTGCGCCGCGCTGGCGCCGGCCGAGCCCCCGGCCAACGCGGAACTCGAGTCCGTCCTGGATCGCATGGACGCCGCCGCCGCCGGCTTCCGCACCACCGAGGCGGAGTTCGTCTGGGACCAGTATCAGAAGGTGGTGGACGAGATCGATACCCAGAAGGGCAAGGTCTATTTCCGCCGCATGAACAATGAAACCCAGATGATCGCCGAGATCACCTATCCCGACCGCAAGTTCGTACTCTTCGCGGACGGCAAAGTGCGCGTCTATCAGCCGCGCATTGACCAGGTCACCGAGTACGCGGCCGGCAAAAACAAGGCCGAAATCGAGAGCTTCCTGGTGCTGGGCTTCGGCGGACGCGGTCACGACTTGCTCAAGTCGTTCGATGTAGCCTACGAAGGCGCAGAAGTTCTTGAAGGAACCCGCACCGCCCGCCTGGCGCTGGTTCCCAAGTCACAAAAAGGCAAGAGCATGTTCAGCCGCATCCTGCTGTGGATTGACCTGGAGCGCGGCGTCTCACTCAAGCAGCAGCTCTTCGAGCCCTCCGGCGACCACCGCATCGCCCGCTACCTCAACATCCGCATGAACCAGAAGCTGGCCGACGACGTGTTCCGGCTCAAGACCACCAGCAAGACCAAAACGGTTTCGCTCACAGGCTAGGGCCTAGCCCGGATAGGCCTGTAAGTGATTGATACAAATGTAGTTATCTTCGCTGCACAAAAACTCTAGCGCACCCTTGGGAGGGAACGTTATACTCACGAACCACCGCTGGAAGTGAACGCGTCCGCGCTTCTCTCCCCAAAGCCGGCGTAGAAAAGTGAACATAGCAGAGGGTACGTGGCCCGAGTCTTCACATTACCGGTGCAGCCCAAGCCGCGCAGCAAGAAAGAGCGCAGCACGGATCCGCGCTTTCTGGAGGGCCAGCGCGTACTGGCGGAAGCCATCCGCTACCTGGCAAAATCGGACCGGCGGGTCAACCGCGCCGCCATCAACCTGCTCTCCGAGCACTTCCGCACCCGCTTCCGCATGAGCGACACCCCGGCGCGGGATTGAATCATTGAGCGATTGAATCATTGAATCATTCCCCATCATCGTGTCCGACGATTGAATCGCTCAATGATTCAATGATTCAATCTGCATTCTACTTCTCCCCATCCCCTTGCGCCGTCCTCGCGGCTTCCCTTTCCCGCCGCTCGTCCTCCACGCGGCCCAGTCGCTGGTAGGCATCGGCGAGGAAGGAATGCGCCTCGGCGGAGTTGGGCTGCGCCTTCAACGCTGTTTCCAGGTAGGTGGCCCCATCGCCGGCCAGGTTTTGCAGCGTCAAGATGCGTCCCAACAGCAGGTTGGCGCGAAAGTGCTGCGGATTGGACAGGAGCGCCATTTGCAGCAGGTCCAGGGCTTCGGGCACACGCTTGATGCGGGCATACACCGACGCCAGCGAATACTGGGCGTCCGCCCACTTGGGATTTTTCTTCGCCACAAACTCGAAATGCCGGGCCGACTCCTCGATGGAGCCCGTATCGAACAGCGCCAGCCCCAGCTCGTAGTGCGCCGGACCGGAGTCGGGCAACAACTCCACCGCCTTGCGCAGCGGCCCCAGGGCTTCAGCCGGGCGCCTCAGGCGCGCCAGAGCGGTGCCCAGCTGCATCTGCGCCACCGAAATGGAGGGACTGTCGGCGAGCACTCGCTGGAAGAGCGGGACCGACTCCGCCCAGTGCCCGTCTTCCACCGCCAGCATGGCCTCGTGCAGGACGTTGGAGAGTTCGATCTTGGTCTTCGGATTGGGCCCGGCCAGCGGGTCCTTGCTGCGCGCGCCGGGCGTGGCGGCAATGTATCCCAGCGCGGTGAGCGTCTCCTGCTGTTGCTCGCTCAGTGCCTGCGCCTGGGGCTCGGTTTCGATGCTCACAGTGGCACGACGCAGCTCATCGAGCTGCAGGCCCAGAGTGCTGGCCACCGCGGGGCTCGACTCCGCCAGGTCGCGGGCCGCCGCGGCATCGCGCGCCAGGTCGTAAAGCTCCGGCGCCGGCGCGCGCACGTAGAGATACTTCCCGCTCCTTAATGCCCGCAACGCGGCCCAGCCGAAGGCGCGGTGCGGGTAGTCGGTTTCGGCGTAGGCGTCGCGGTCCGCCAGTTGCTCCTCGGTGACCCCCGGGGCGTCGGGCCTCATCAGGGCCAGCAGGGACTCGCCCTGAAATGTCGGCGCCGGAGGCAGGCTCAGCATATGCAGCAGTGTGGGGGCAACGTCCAGCAGGCGCACCCGCTGCGGCACGCGCCTTCCCCCGAGCACCATGCCCGGCAGCTTGAACAGCAGGGGCACGTGGATGGTCTCCTCGTACAGGAAGATGCCGTGCATCTGCTCGCCGTGGTCGCCGAGCGATTCACCGTGGTCGCCCATCACCGCGATCAGGGAGCGGTCGTAGAGCCCGCGCAAGCGCAGGGACCGCGCCAGCTTCCCGACGGCCGCGTCCATGTACGCCACCTCGCCGTCATAGCGCTCCTTGAAGCGCTTGTCGTAGGGTGCCGGGGGCTCGTAGGGCGCGTGCGGGTCGAACAGGTGTATCCACACAAAGAACGGGCCCTTGGGATTCTTGCGCAGCCAGTCGGTGGCCCGGGTGACCACGTCCATGGCCCGCCGCTCCATGGTTTCGTAGCGACTCTCCTGCCGGCCGCGCTTGGTGCGGTAGCCGGCGTCGAAGAAGTCGAACCCGCGGTCGAAGCCCGGCGCCAGGTTGCCCTTGGGGTCCAGCACCATCGCCCCGATGAAGGCCGCCGTCCGGTAGCCGCTCTTCTGCAGTATCTCCGGAAGCGAGGGCAGCAGCGACGGAAGCGGCCGGGCAAAATCAGTGACCGTGTGGAACTGCGGATAGGTGCCGGTGAAGATGGTGGCGTGCGATACAGGAGTGAGCGGGGCCTGCGAATACGCGCGCTCGAACACCACGCCCTGCCGCGCCAGGGCGTCCAGGTTGGGCGTCAGCCCGCGCTTCGACCCCAGAAAGCCCATGCGGTCGGCGCGGGTGGTGTCCAGCGTGATCAGGATGACGTTGGGAGCTTCCGCCCGCGCCATCTCAAGCGCAGGAAGGAGGATCAGAAGCAGGAAAAAACTACGCCACACACGCATAAACAAAAAGGGAGTTTACCATGCGGCAAACTCCCTGTAGAGACGTTGCTTGCAACGTCCCTTTGCAACGTTTCGGAGACGCAGCATGCTGCGGAGACGCAGCAAGCTGCGTCTCTACAGTAATCTCAACGTTTCAGAAAATCACTTTCAGCCCGAACTGCATGTTGCGCGGCGCCCCGCTGCCCAGGACGGGGTTGAAGCCTAACCCGACGTCCGGGGTGGCGAAATAGCTGGCAAACCCACCGCTGCGGATGTTGCCGCTATCCAAAGCAAACATGGCATTATTCAGGAGGTTGAGCACTTCCCAGCGGAACTGGATGGTTACGCGCTCTCCGATGTGAGTGTTCTTGAAGATGGACATATCCAGTTGGTTCAGGCCCGGCTGGCGCAGCATGCCCCGCCCGGCGTTCCCCAGGGTTCCCACACAAGGCCGGAAGAACGGCGAAACCGGATTACCTGCGCCCACCCGTCCGCACGGGTCGACATCGGTGCCCAGCACTGTATACGTCTGGTTGATGAACAAATTGATGTTCTCGTAGTCGTAAACGATGGGGCTGCCATCATACGATGCCCGCGTGGTCCGCAACCCTTGGCCGGATGGATCGGCCCGGACGAACGGAGTGAAGGGTCGGCCGTTGTGGGCAAGGAACTTGGAGTTGATCTGCCAGCCTTCGCCCAGCCACTTCGGCAAAGCACTCACCTTGGGTACGTCGTAA
>CAZXVY010000021.1:0-17233 GCA_964644115.1 uncultured Terriglobales bacterium | reverse complement strand
GTGCCCGACTACGTCGCCGAACTGCAAAAGCCGGTGCGCGGGCTCAAGCTGGGCATCCCCAGGGAATATTTCGGTGAAGGGCTCGATCCCGAAGTGCGCGCCGCGGTGGAGGCCGCCATTGAAAAGCTGGCGGCTGCCGGGTGCGAGATCGTCCACATCTCGCTGCCTCACACCGAGTACGCCATCCCCACCTATTACGTGGTGGCGACGGCCGAGGCTTCGTCGAACCTGGCGCGCTACGACGGCGCTCGCTACGGCTTCCGCTCGCGCGACAGCGGCTCCCTCGCCGAGATGTACCGGCGCAGCCGCGACCAGGGCTTTGGCGCCGAGGTCAAGCGCCGCATCATGCTGGGAACTTATGTTCTCAGCGCCGGCTACTACGACGCCTACTACCTCAAGGCGCAGCGAGTGCGCACGCTGCTGGCGCGCGATTTCGATGAGGCCTTCGCGCGCGTGGACGCCGTGGTCGCCCCCACCTCGCCCACTCCCGCTTTCAAGCTGGGCGAAAAGGCCGACGATCCCCTGGCCATGTATCTGGCGGACATCTACACCGTCACCGCCGACCTGGCCGGCATCCCCGGGATTTCCGTGCCCTGCGGCACCAACGCGTCTGGCTTGCCCATCGGATTGCAGGTCCTCGGAAAACACTTCGACGAAAGTACGGTGCTGCGCGTCGCGCGTGCCGTAGAAGCCGCAGTCGCCTGAGACCTGACACTCTGGTTACCCTGGTTCAACGACCTCGGTTACTTGTATTACTCTCCTGCCGGGCGCAAACTGTGCATCTTAAAGGGTCGCAGGAAGGAAGGTGTGGCATGAGCAAGCGGGGAGCGTTTTTCATCGCGTTGGCGCTAATTCTGGCGCTGGCCGCGTCGCCGGCGTTTGCCCAGGGCCAGGGCAAGAGCAAGAGCGGCGGGAGCTCGAGCAGCAAGGGAAAAGGAAAGTCAGCGCAGGTTGAGAAGAGCAAGGGCAAGTCCAGCTCTCAAGCCGGGCACGACGAGCAAGGGCCGGACAAGCGTCCGGAGGGTTGGGACCAGGGCAAGAAGGAAGGTTGGGGAGACTGCAATGTTCCTCCGGGATTAGCCAAGAAGCGGGGCTGCGATGCCAGCGGCCTTTCCGCCCGGGAGCGCGCCGCCAAGGCCAAGAGGAAGAGCAAGGCAACGGCAGCGTCCAAGTCGAAAGCCAAGCCCGCAGGCAGCAGCAAGAAATCGGCGGCGGCCACCACCACCACTACCACCCGCGCAACCAGCGGCACCCGCACCAGTTCCACGACTGGAGGCACGCGATCCGTGGAAGGATCGCCGAGTAAGAAAGTCAGCCCGGTGCACGAGTAAAAACCAGTTCAGGTTCGCTTATGAAAAACGGGAAGCTGCGATGGCGGCTTCCCGTTTGTTTTTCTGCGTCGTTCCCAGCGCGCGCCAGGGGAGTGCAGCGGCTGAGGCGAGCAGGAAACGAGGAGCTTACAGCGGCTCGTAATACCGCTCGCCCGCGCAACTGCGGCACAGCGTCCCGCCCTCGCGGCGCACCTCGCGGCGGAAATTGATTCCCTCGCCGCACTGCCCGCACACCACCCGTTCTCCCTTGTAGCCGGGGAACTCTTCCGGCGGCAGTTCCACCCGCACCCACTGGACGTCGAACAGGTCGCTCTCCGGCATCTCGCGGTAGGCGAGCATCTGCTGGCGGTTCTTGTCTTCGATCTCGGGATGGAGGGAGCGTGCCAGGGCCTTCGACGACTCGCGCGCCGAAATCCGCACCGCGCGACCGCTCTCCAGGTCCACAAACGTGGCGGCCATTTTGCCCCAATCGCGGAACTTGAGTGCGCGCTTTCCCAGGCGGCAGCCGGTGACCAACGAGATGGCGTCGGTGGCGCAGCGGTCAATCTCCACGAAGGTCACCAGGCGCTTGCGGTGTTTGCCGCGGGGGTCGTCGAGGCCGAGTTTTTCCAGCCCGGTCAGCGCCAGGCGCACGCCCAGCACCTGGCCGGCGCACAAATGGCCGTGCGCCAGTTCGGCGTCGCGCAGATAGTCGTCCAGTGGCTTCATTCTGCAGGTTCCTCCTGCTCCGCGGCCGCAGGTTCGGCGGCACGGCCGCGGACCTCGAAGGTCTGCGGCGCCCCGCCGGCAGGCTCGAAAGTGACGCGCGCCGACCGGCGCTGCCAGCGCGGCGCCGCGCACTGCGCGTCCGGGCGATCACCCGGATGGGCAGGTCCCAGCTCGTGGCGCAAAACCGGTTTGCGGCGGCCGAGCTGCACCACCACCGCGTACAGTTTCTGCCCGTCATCGGAGAGCCCGCAGTAGGCAACGTAGTCGCGATACCAGGCCGCGGCGGAATGATAGGGATCGAAGTCGGGCAGGCGGAGCGGCGAAACGCTGCCCCGCACGCGGTTCACCAGCAGCCATCCTCCGCGCTGCCAGCGCCAGAGCGGCGTGGAATTCTTTTCTTCCGGCAGCGCGTCGTTGAGCCGGTAAGCTCGCCGCACCACAAAGAGCTGGTCGGTGACCATGTGGGGTTCGCCCAGAGTGTAGTCGCGCATGCGTCCGTTCACGTAGAGGGCGCGGACCTTGAGAGGGAGAGCCTGGTCCTCGGCCGGGCCGGCGTACCACTCGACTGCCAGCCACTTGCCGAAGTAGATGGCGGGCGCCTTGGGAGCGGCCTGGGCGGCGAGCGTAAACCAGGCTGCGGCAAGCAGCGCCATGGCCGGGAGCCGGCTGCGGTCCATGGCGCAAGCCTAGCCGGTTCCGCGCCGGGAGGCAACGTCCTCAAAGATGGCAGGGGCATGAAACGCCGTCAGGTCGCCACCGAAATTCGCTTGCGCCAGCTTCCTCGCAAGGGATAGCATCGTGCCTCTCTAAGGGCCGGTTACAGCCATGGCCGCAAACTCCCAGCAGCGCTTGCCGCGCGTCCTGATTGTGGACGACGACGAAGCCACGCGCCTGGTGCTTGCCAGGCTGCTGGGCAAGACGCAGTTCGATGTGATCAGCGCGGCCAGCGCTCTGGACGCCCGCGCCTTGGTGGACCAGCAGCCTCCTGATATCGTCCTGCTGGACGTGATGATGCCCGGCCAGGACGGCTTCGACTTTTGCCGCCAGCTCAAGGAGGACCCCCGCACCCGGCTGGTTCCGGTGGTGATGCTCACCGGCCTCACGCGCCGCGAGGATCGCGTGCGCGGCATCGAAGCCGGCGCCGACGACTTTCTCAGCAAGCCCATCTATCGCGAAGAACTGCTGGCCCGCGTGCGCTCGCTGGTGAAGCTGAAGGAGTTCACCGACGAACTGGAGCACGCGGAAGTGGTGGTGGAAACCCTGGCGCTGGGCGTGGAGGCGCGCGACCCGCACACCGAGGGCCACTGCGAGCGGTTGTCGCGCTACGCCTGCGACCTGGGCCGCCGCCTGGAGCTGGACGATGAGTCCATCGTGGCGCTGCGCCGCGGCGGCGTGCTCCACGACATCGGCAAGATCATCGTTCCCGATGAAATCCTGAAAAAGGGCGACCGCCTCACTCCCGAGGAGTGGGTCATCATGAAGAAGCATCCGGTGACCGGGGAGAGCATCTGCAAGCCGCTCAAGTCGCTGCGCCTGGTGACGCCCATCATCCGCCATCATCACGAGCACTGGAACGGTTCCGGCTATCCCGACGGCCTGCGCGGCGAGGAAATTCCGCTGCTGGCGCGCGTGTTGCAGGTGGTGGACGTCTATGACGCGCTGCGCTCCGAGCGACCTTACAAGCCTGCTCTCTCCCGGGACGAAGCTCGCACCACCATGAAGGCGGAAGCGCAAAAGGGCCTGTGGGACAGCCGTCTGGTGGACGAGTTCTACGCCCTGATGGAACTGCACAGCGTCGCCTGACGCCCGGTCCCGCAGAGCGGGACGGCCGCTCCGCCCGCGCCCGATGGTAAACTGTCCGCCGCAAGAATCCACGCTTCCACGAGGCTTCCTTCCCATGCATGCAACCCGGTTTCTCGCAGTGTTGCTTGTGCTCGCGAGCGGCTCGCCGGCCGCCCCGGCTGTGCCGGGGCGCCTGGAAAGCGCTGACTACCTGAAACTGAAATCGGTGGGCGCGGTGCAGATTTCGCCCGACGGCGCCCGCGTCGCCTACACCGTGGTGGTCAATAACGTTCCCCGGCGGCCGGTGAAGGAGCTGTGGGTGATGGCGCTGGACACCAGCCAATCGGTGCGCATCGCCGCCGGCAGTGAAGACGCGGGTGCGCCGGAGTGGTCGCCCGACGCGCGCTGGCTCGCGTATGTCGCAACCGTCAGCGGCAAGACGTCGCTCTACGTGGCGCGACCCGACGGCGCCGGCGAGCGCGCGCTGGGAGAAGTGGTTTCCAGCAACAGCCCGCTCACCTACGAGGGCCGGGCCATCGCCTGGTCGCCGGACGCAAGCCGCATCGCCTTCGTTTCGGCCACGCCCGGACCGGAGACCGCCGCCGCCAGCGGCGACCCCATGGTCATCACCCGCTATCTCTACAAGCCCGATTACGCCGAGGGCAGCACGCGTTTCAACGACAATCGGCGGCGCCACATCTTCCTCGCCGACGTGGCCGCGGGAACCGTCAAGCAGGCCACCACGGGAAACTTCGAGGAGCACTCGATTGACTGGTCACCCGACGGGCAGGAAATCGTTTTCATTTCCAACCGCGAGCCCCATCCCGACTTGTTCTACAACCCGGACATCTTTGCGCTGCGCGTATCCGACGGCGCCATTCGCCGCATCACCGCCACCGAAAACGCGGAGTTCGAGCCGCGCTGGTCGCCCGACGGCAAGACCATCGCTTATATGGGCACGAAGCGCGGCCTCACCGACCTCGAGACCGACATGGAAGACACGCACCTGTGGCTGGTGCGTCCCGACGGTAGCCAGCGCCGCGAGCTGGGAACGCTGGACAACCGGCAGGCTTCGCCCACCTGGGCCGCCGACGGCAGCGCCCTTTTTGCCAGCGTGCAGGAGCGCGGCAACGTGCGGCTGTATCGCTTTCCCGCCGCGGGCGGCGCGCCTGCCGCCGTGATTCAGGAGCGCGGGCGCGTGGACCACTGGTCGGTGGCGCGCAATGGGGCCATCGCCTACACCTACGCCGGCCCTTCCGACCTGGCGCAGTTGTATGTGCGCAGCGCAAACGGTCCGGCGCGCCAGCTCACCAATCTGAACGCCGATTTGTTGCGCGACCTGGCGATTGCAGAGGTCGAGCCGTTCACCTTCATCAGCAACGACAACCGGTTCGAGGTGGAGGCCTTCCTCACCAAACCCCTCGGCATCACCGCCGATTCGCGGCATCCGCTGATCGTGATGATCCACGGCGGCCCGCACGGGGCCCAGGGGCCGGCCTTCGACTTCCGCTCCCAGTTCTACGCGCACCAGGGATGGGCCACGCTGAAGGTGAACTTCCGCGGCTCCACCAGCTACGGGCAGAAGTTCGGCGACGCCGTCTTCCGCGACCAGAACGGCAACGAGGCCCAGGACGTGCTCTACGGCGTTTCCGCCGCCTTGCGCCGCAACCTGTGGATTGATCGCGAGCGGCTGGGAATTGAAGGCGGCAGCTACGGCGGCCAGCTTTCCACCTGGATCATTACTCAGACGCACATCTTCAAAGCCGCCATTCCGCTCGCCCCCATCACCAACATCATCAGCTACAACTACATGACCTACTACAACATGTACGAGCAGATGGAGTGGGGAGCGCTGCCCCACCAGGCCAACCTGATGGACGTGCTGTGGGAACGCTCGGCGCTGAAGCACGTGGCCAAGGTGAAGACCCCAACCATGCTCATCCACGGCGAAAACGACAACGACGTTCCCATCGCCGAGTCCGAGCAGTTCTTCATCGCGCTGCAGGACGTGGGCGTGGAGACGGTGCTGGTGCGCTATCCGCGCGAGGGCCACGGCCTGCGCGAGCCCCGCCACATCGTGGATCTGATGGACCGTAGCGCCGCCTGGTACCGGAAGCACTTCGGGATGGCGCCGTAGGCCCGTGTGGAGGCGGGCGACAGCGCCGGCCCGTCCTGCCATCTGAGTACGGATCGGCCGGGGCGGCGGATTTTGTTACCATGCGGACGCGGGCGAGGTCGCCCGCTTCCACACGGGCCACAGTCATGCCGCCGAAGTACAGCATCATCATCCCGGCGTACAACGAGAGCCAGCGCATCCCGGCCACGCTGGACAAGGTGCTGGCCCACATTGCGCAGGAGAAGTGGGACGCCGAGGTGCTGGTAGTGAACGACGGCTCGCGCGACGACACCGCCGGCATCGTCCTCCGCTACGCCGCGGCCCACTCCATCCTGCGGCTGGTGGAGAACCCGGGCAACCGGGGCAAGGGCTACAGCGTGCGCAACGGCATGCAGAACGCCCGCGGCGAGGTGCTGCTGTTCAGCGATGCCGACTTCTCCTCGCCCATCTATGAAGCGCGCAAGCTGTTCGACGCGCTCAACTCCGGGGCTGACGTGGCCATCGGCTCGCGCTGGCTCATGCGCGAAACCCAGACCGAGCGCCAGCCGCTCTACCGCCAGCTCTTCGGGCGGCTGTTTAATCTGATGCTGCGGGTGGTGCTGGGCC
The DNA here is from genome assembly GCA_964644115.1 of uncultured Terriglobales bacterium. GTDB lineage: Bacteria > Acidobacteriota > Terriglobia > Terriglobales > Acidobacteriaceae > CAZXVY01. Next base: position 10,690 of record CAZXVY010000021.1, on the reverse strand, counting down.
TGCCCTTCAAGGACACGCAGTGCGGCTTCAAGGCCTTCAGCCGCCGCGCTGCGGATGCCATCTTCCCTCGCCAGCGCATCGAGCGCTGGGGCTTCGACCCGGAGCTGCTGTTCCTGGCGCGGAAGTTCGGTTTCGTCACCCGCGAGGTTCCTGTGGAATGGGCGCACGACGAGCGCTCCAAGATCAGCCCGCTGCGCGACGGCCTGGCCATCTTCTCCGAGATGCTGAGGATACGGTGGAATGATGTGCGGGGGAGGTACGAGCAATAGGCAGTAAGCAATAAGTAATAAGCAATAAGTAATGAGCAGTAGGCCTTGGCTTATTGCTTACTGCTTATTGCTTTGATGGTTTGTCATCCCGAGCGAAGGCGCGAAGCGCCGAAGTCGAGGGATCTTGGTTTTTCGCGGGTCACTGGGTGGGCAAACCAAGATCCCTCGGCTCCGCCCGCCGCGGCGGGCTCGCTCGGGATGACAAGGCTCTAAAGGCGCACAGGAAAGTTAGCCAAGAAACCTCTGCGATCTCTGCGCTCTCTGCGTTGAGAACTCAGACCGGCAAACTCGGCAAGCCGCGCGTCACGTAGTCAGTCATGGTCAGCACCAGCAGGATGCCCAGCCAGAAGAACCCGGCCAGGATGATCAGCCAGGTGAGCCTGCTGCTGTAGCGCGCGTGCATGAAATAGAGGATGACCAGCACCGCCTTGAAGGTGGCGATGCAGAGCGCCAACACGGCGTTCCACTGGCCCAGATTGTGGAAGGCCACCCACACGGTGACGCCGGTGAGCACCATCAGCGTGCCGAAGATGGCGAAGTAGATTCGCAGGGGAACCACGTGTCCGCTCATATGTCCGCTCAGGTGTCCGCTCATATGTCCGCTCAGGTGTCCGCTCATTTGTCCGCTCATTAGTCCGCTTAGGGCGCCGCCTCCACGTGCCGGCTGATCAGGTAGAGCAGGGGGAAGAGGAAAATCCACACGATGTCCACGAAGTGCCAGTAGAGGCCGGCGTTCTCCACCGGCGTGTAATACTCCGGCGAATAGGCGCCGTGCACCGCCCGCCACAGCAGGAAGCTCAGCAGACCCACGCCAATCACCATGTGCAGCGCGTGCATCCCGGTCATGGCGAAGTAGAGGGAAAAGAAGAGTTGCACGTGCGAGGGATCGTCGCCGTGGATCTCGGTGACGGTTCCGGTGTGCTTCTCGCCGAACTGCTCGGCCTCGGTGCGGAAGTGGAACGACGGTCCGGGCACGTGATGCTCTTCGAACTTGTGCGCGTATTCCCGCGCCTTGATTCCCAAAAACACCAGGCCCAGCAGGATGGTGAGCACCAGAAAGCCCGCCAGCATCTGGCGCTTGCCGGTCTGCGCTCCGTAGACCGCCAGGGCCATGGTGAGGCTGCTGGCGATCAGCACTGCGGTGTTGATGCCGCCGAGGGTGATGTCCAGGGAATTGCTGCCCGCCGCAAACGCGTCGAAATATTTGCTGCGGTACACCAGGTAGGCGGTGAACATCCCGCCGAAGAACAGGATCTCGGTGATCAGGAAAAGCCACATGCCCAGGGTAGCGGCATCGCGCTGCTGGTCCATGGTGTCGAACTGATGCTGGAACGCGGGATGCTGGGCGCCCAGCTCGACCGAAGTGGCGTGGCTATCCGGCACTCGGCTCCTCCTTCATGTGCTCGTAGTCGTAAGCCTCTTCCTGGACCACGGGCATCTGCTCGAAGTTGTGGGTGGGCGGCGGCGACGAGGTCTGCCACTCCAGGCCGGTCGCGCCCCAGGGATTGTCCGGGGCGCGCTTGCCGTAGCGCATGGACCAGGCCAGATAGAGCATGGGCAGCAGGTATCCGGCTCCCAGGATGGAAGCCCCGGCGGTGGACATCACGTTCAGCACCTGGAACTCCTCGGGATAGGCATGGTAGCGCCGCGGCATTCCCAGGTAGCCGAGCACAAACTGCGGGAAGAAGGTGAGGTTGAATCCCAGGAAGATGACCAGCGCGCTCAGCTTGGCCCAGCCTTCGTGATACAGGCGCCCGGTGATTTTCGGCCACCAGTAGTGCAAACCGCCCAGGTAACCCATGAGCACGCCGCCCACCATGATGTAGTGGAAATGGGCGACGATGAAGTAGGTGTCGGTGACGTGCACGTCCACGCCCAGCGTGGCCAGGAACAATCCCGTCAAGCCGCCGATGGTGAACAACCCGATGAATCCGAAGGCATACAGCATGGGAGTCTGGAAGGAGATGGAGCCCTTGTACATGGTCGCCGTCCAGTTGAACACCTTCACCGCCGAGGGAATGGCCACCAGGAAACTGATTACGGAAAACACCATGGCCGCGTATACCGACTGACCGGAGACGAACATGTGGTGTCCCCACACCAGGAAGCCGAACACCGCGATGGCCAGGCTGGAGAAGGCCACGAAGCTGTAGCCGAAAATGCGCTTGCGGGTGAAAGCCGCGGTGAGCTCGCTCATCACTCCCATGGCGGGAAGGATCATGATGTACACCGCGGGGTGGGAGTAGAACCAGAACAGATGCTGGAAGAGCACCGGGTCGCCGCCCAGTGCGGGATCAAAAATGCCGATCCGGAAAGCCCTCTCCAGAGCCAGCAGCACGATAGTGATGGCGATCACCGGCGTGCCCAGCACCATGATCAGGCTGGCCGCGTAGTGCGCCCAGATGAACAGCGGCAGCCGGAACCACGTCAGCCCGGGCGCCCGCATGCGATGGGTGGTGACGATGAAATTCAGCCCGGTAAAGATCGAAGAAAACCCGGCGATCAGGATTCCGACGCCCGCAGGGATCACCGCGCTGTTGGAGTAGGTGGTGCTGAAAGGCGTGTAGAACGTCCAGCCCGTGTCCAGGCCTCCCACCATGATGGAGTACATCACGAAGCTGCCGCCGATGATGAACAGGTACCAGGTCGCCAGGTTCAGGCGGGGGAAGGCGAGGTCGCGCGCCCCGATCATGATGGGCACGAAAAAATTCCCCAGCGTGGCCGGGATGGAAGGAATGAGAAACAGGAATATCATCACCACGCCGTGCATGGTGAACATGCGATTGTAGGTGTCGGACTGCATCAGGTCGCCGGCGGGCGTGAGCAGTTCGAGGCGCACCGCCACCGCAAACGCGCCTCCCAGAAAGAAGAACAGGGTGATGGACGCCAGATACAGCAGAGCAATGCGCTTGTGGTCCGTGGTGAGCAGCCACGAGCGGATGCCGTAATCGGCGTTCAGGTAGTGCACCCGGCGCTGCGGCGACTCGGCGGTGGCGGCGGCTGTGCTCATGGCTCTTGCACCCGGGTTCCCGCGGCCGCCGCGGCCGGCGCCGGCGGCTGGGCCGGCTGGGCCTTGGACAACGACTTGATGTAGGCCACAAGTTGCAGTAGTCCTTCTTCGCTGATCAGTCCCTGGAAGGTGGGCATGATGGGCTGGTAGCCCTTCACCTTTTTGGCTCGGGGATCCACGATGGACTCGCGCAGATAGTTCTCATCGGCCACCACCGCCCGCGCTCCTTCCAGCTCCACCGGCCGGCCGAACAGTCCTCCTAAGTCGGGCCCGCGCGCTCCCGATTCCGCGCTGTGGCAGGTGTTGCAAGCCAGGTCGCGGAACAGCTTCTCGCCCGAGGCCGCCAGCGATCCTCCGGCCACGCCGCCGCTCAACCACGCCTGGTATTGCGCCGGCTCCATCACTTCCACCCAGCCGATCATGCCGGAGTGCTTGGTGCCGCAGTATTCGGCGCAGAACAAGTGATAGCGTCCCGCCCGGGTGGGGTGGAACCAGATGGTGGTGTAGCGTCCCGGCAGCACGTCCTGCTTCACGCGGAAGGCGGGCACGTAGAAGCTGTGGATGGTGTCCTGGGAAATCATGTTCAGGCGCACGTCGCGGCCCAGGGGAACGTGCAATTCGTTGATTTCGCGCTGTCCGCCCACGTGCTCGAACTTCCACATCCACTGTTTGCCCACGGCGTAAATTTCCAGCGCGCCCCGCGGCGGCCGGTTCATGGCGAAGAAGATGCTGGCGCCCCATCCGAACATGGTCAGCGAGATCAGCAGCGGGATCACCGTCCAGGCCACTTCCAGCCGGATCGAGCCCTCGATGGGCACGGCCAGCGGATGCTTCGACCGCCGGTAGCGCACGGCAAAGAAGAACACCACTGCCCAAATCGCCAGGGTGAAGAAAGCGGACACCGAAAGCAGGTAGAAATAGAGCAGGTCCACGCGCGACGCCATGGTCGAGGCCTGCTCCGGAAACAAGGGAAGATCAAATCCCATCTCTTATCCACCCGCCTTCATTCGCTGCTGCGCAAAGTCGCGCCGCAGGCTCAGGAAAATGAACGAACCCATGGCCAGCAGCGTGGCCAGGCCCGCCAGCCGGAGAATGTTCATGGCCACGGCGCCGTAGCGTCCCTTGGCCGGATCGTAGTGGTAGCAGTAGAGCAGCACGCGGTCCACCACCGAGCCGATGCGGTTCTTCGACGCCTCCACCAGCCCCAGCCGCAGATCGCGCGGCGGGTACTCGATGCCGTGGTAGTACTGCGCAATCTTTCCTTCCGGGGTCAGCACCAGGATGGCGGCGGCGTGCGCGTACTGTCCGGTCTTGGGATCGTAGGCGTAACGGAATCCCACGCTTTGCGCCAGCCGGTCAATGGCAGCCTGTTCGCCAGTAAGGAAGTGCCAGCCGGCGGCGGCGCCGGAGCGCTGGTAGCGCTCGAGGTAAGTTTTCTTCTTGGCCGCTGCCAGTTGCGGTGTTTCCTTGGGATCAATGCTCACCAGCACCACGTTGAACTCGCGTCCGGCGTCGAACTTCAGCACCTGCAAGGCCGATGCCAGCCCGTTCAGCACCTGCGTGCACAGCATGGGACAGTCGTAATACACCAGCGCCATCACCACCGGCTTCTTCCCGAAGTATTCCCCGAGCTTCACCGCGCGCCCCGCTTCGTCGCGAAAGCTGAGGTCGAGCGGCACTTGTGTGTTCAATTTCTGGTCAATGCCCACCTGGCGCAGCAGCGGCGGGCGCGTGTCCTGCTCGGGAGCGACTTCCTGCGCGAGCGCGGGGACACACAGCGTCAAGACAAGACCGGCAAGGAGTGTCGTCATTGCATTCCGAGCGAGCCCGAGGAAGTCCGCCACGGCGGACGACCGAGGGCAAGTCGAGGAACCTCTACCCTCAGCACTCTGCTCGGCAGAGAGATTCCTCGACTCGCGCTCCCTCTCCCGCTTCGCGGATTCAGTCGCACGTGCTCGGAATTGTTGAACCAGACTCATGTCTCTCTTACTTCCCTTCCCTCACCGGCAACCCGCGCTGCCCTACCAGATCCATGGCGCGGTCAATGGGGATGCGGGCCACGCCTGCTTTTGCGTCCAGCCAGCCGTAGCTGGCGAGCACGCGCTCTTCGGCAAAGCGGTGGCGGGCGTTCTCCTCCGCGGCATTGGATTGCAGCCGGGGTTGGGGAAAGCGCGCCGCCGGATCCTGGGCCAAGGGCTCGCGCCGGCGCTGCTCGGCTACCACCGGCGTATCCTGCGGATCGGCGGCGGCACGTTGCCTCTCGAAGAAGCGGAACATCCCCCACAGCGCCACGCTGATGACCACCGCGGAAATCAGCAGCGAGACCGCGAACCAGGCGATGCCTCGCACTTCCACGTCCCGGGTTTCGACGTGCGCTTGGTTGCGGGTCGAGTTGGCCTCAGTGGGACGCATGCTTGGCCTCCAGCACTTCTTTCACGCGCGGATCGCAAAGCGGAAGCAGCGGACGCCCGCGAAGCTGATGCATAAACGCCGCCATCCAGATTCCCCCAATGCCCACCGGGGCCGCCACATCCAGCCAGTGGAGGCTGAGCCCGTGCTGCGCCTGGGGAAAATTCGGCGCCACCAGCCAGTACAGGTCCACCAGCCGCATGGCCAGCACCACCACGGCGATCCCCGCCAGCCGCCGCGCGTGCCGCTTCAGGTCGCGCGAGAGCAGCACCGCGAAGGGCAGCGCGAAGTGAAACACAACCAGCGCCAGGGCCACGAACTGCCATCCCCCGTGCAGCCGGTGGATGTACCAGGGAATTTCCTCCGGCAGGTTTCCCGACCAGATGATGAGGAACTGCGAGAACGCGAAGTAGGCCCACAGCATCACGAAGGCGAGCAGCAGTTTGCCCAGGTCGTGGAAGTGTTCCGGGCGCAGCACCGCGTCCATGGGCTTGTGCTTGATGAGCAGCGCGCCCATGGCAATCACGAAGCACATGGCGGAGACGCCCTGCCCGCCCATGAACAGGATGCCGTAGATGGTGGAGAACCAGTGCGGATCAAGCGACATCACCCAGTCCACCGAGGCGAAGGTCACCGTCAGCCCGTAAAGCAGGAGCCCGCCGCCGCTCAGCATCTGCAGCCGGTCGCGAACTGCCGGGTCGGGCGTGCGGTCCTGCGCTTCCGAGAGCCGGCTGAACGCATACGCCATCCCTATCCAGACTACAAAGTAAAACGCGGCCCGTCCCAGGAAGAACCCGGTGTTCAGGTACGCCGCCTTGTGTTGCAGCAGGTGGTCCTGAGCGACGCGGGCAGAATCCGTCCATATATAAAGGTAGGGCATGCCCAGGACGATGGGCACAAAGAGCACGGCCATCACCGGGATCACGCGCGGGCCGGCCGCCGCTTCCAGGATCCGCCGGATCACCAGGCCCCAGCCTCCGCCCGAAAGGTGCTGCACCATGAGGATCGCCATGCAACCCAGGCTCACGCCCATCCACAAGACGTAGCCCACCAGGTAGGAGCGGAAAAACTGGCCCGCGAAGGCCTGTCTCGCTCCCTCGGCGCTCAGGATCCAGCCGCCGGCGCAGGCCAGCAGGGCGGCACCGCCAAAGATCAGCGAGCGTTTCTGGATCACGCCCAGCACCGGGGGCGGAGCAAAGTCCATGGTGGCGGGCTGGAGGACCTCGGGATTGAAGCCGGCGCTCACTTCTTTTCCCCTCCCGCGGGCGCTTCCCCAGGCGGCGCCGACTCGATCAGCTTGCTGCGTTCCTCTTCGGGCACGTCGTCAAGGGTGGCGTGCTGGCTGAGCTGCAATGCGCGGATGTAGGCCGCGATGGCCCAGCGGTCCTGCGGAGAAATCTGCGATGCGAAGTCGGGCATGGCGCCGAAGCCGCGCGTGGTGGCGTCGAAGTAATGCCCCACCGGAGCTTGCCGCAGGCGCTCGGCGTGAAACGACTCTGGCCGGCGGTAGCCGCGCTTCACAATCGCTCCGCTGCCGTCGCCTACCCGGGAGTGGCAGGGCGCGCAGTAAATGTTGTAGCGCTCCTGGCCGCGCTCCAGCAGCGCGCGGGTCACGGGAAAGGGCATGGTCGCCGCCAGCACGCCGTTCACCTTGCCGGTGTAGAGATGTTCGTCGTCGCGCAGATGGCCGCGCGCCACCGTCCCTTCCACGGGAGCGCGCGCCGAGCGTCCGTCGCCGAAGAACTCGCTGGAGCGCAGCGGGATGTACTTGGGCTGGTCGTGCATGTCCTGCCGGCACCCGGCCAGCAGCGCGGAGCCGGCCAGCGCCAGCGTCCATCCCAGTTTGCGGCGCGCGTTAATGCGGCACCTCCCAAACTCCTTTGGGCTGCATGGACTCCAGAAACTTGCGGCTGCCTGCGCGGTCGAACTGGGGATCGCCGGCTTCCAGGCACAGGAAGAACTTGTCCTTACTGGCCAGGGCGAACTCCGGCACGTTGAACACCGGATGGTAGGGCATGGGCAGCCCGTTCAGCGCCAGCATGCCGAACACCGCAAAGAGGGCGGCCACCAGGACCGTGGTTTCGAACGTCACGGGAATAAAAGAGGGCCAGGAAAGGAAGGGTTTGCCGCCGGCGATGAGGGGATACTCGATCACCGACACCCAGTATTGCAGCCCGAATCCTCCCGCCATGCCCAGCAGTCCGCCGGCCAGCACCAGCATGGGCAGCCGCGAATGATGGAAGCCGATGGCGTCCGTCAAGTCTTCGATGGGGAAGGGCGAGTAAGCGTCCATCTTACGGTAGCCGGCCGCATGCGCGCGCCGCGCCGCCTCGACCACCGCCGTGGGCGTGTCGAACTCAGCCAGCAATCCGTAAATGGGCGGGCGCTTCATGGGGAACCAGTCTCCGCCGGCTTCACTTCCGCCTCCGGCAATAGGGTGCGCATCTCGAAAATCGAGATCATGGGCAGGAAGCGGATGAACAGGAACAGCAGCGCCACGAACAGTCCGATGGAACCCACGTAGGTGGACCAATCCCAAACCGTGGGCGTGTAGTGGCCCCACGACGAGGGCAGGTAATCGCGGTGCAGGCTGGTGACCACGATGATGAAGCGCTCCAGCCACATGCCCACGTTCACGATCAGCGCAATGATGAACAGCGCCGCCACTTTGGTCCGCACTTTGCGGATCCACAGCAACTGCGGGAGCACCACGTTGCACGTGATCAGCATCCAGTAGAACGTCCGGTAGGGTCCGGTCATGCGGTTGGTGATCATGTACCACTCGTAGGGGCTGCCGCTGTACCAGGCCATGAAGGTTTCCACCATGTAGCCGTAGGCCACGATCAGCCCGGTGGCCAGCATGATCTTGGCCATGTTTTCCAGGTGGCGCATGGTGATGAAGTCCTGCAGGCCGTAAAACGCCCGGATGGGGATGGCCAGGGTCAACACCATGGCAAAGCCGGAGTAGATGGCGCCGGCCACGAAGTAGGGCGGGAAGATGGTGGTGTGCCATCCGGGAATGATGGAGACGGCGAAGTCCAGGCTGACCACGGTGTGCACCGACACCACCAGCGGCGTGGCCAGACCGGCCATCAGCAGGTAGCAGGTTTCGTAGCGGTGCCAGTGGCGCGCCGACCCGCGCCAGCCCATGGCCAGCATTCCGTAAATAATGCGCGCATAGCGGTTCTGGGTGCGGTCGCGCAGCGTGGCCAGGTCGGGAATCAGCCCGATGAACCAGAACATCAGCGACACCGTGGCATAGGTGGAAACCGCGAACACGTCCCACACAATCGGGCTGCGGAACTGCGGCCACATGCCCATGGTGTTGGGATAGGGAAACAGCCAGTAACCCAACCACGGGCGCCCGACGTGCAGCGCGGGATAGAGCCCGGCGCAGGCCACCGCGAACAGGGTCATGGCCTCCGCGAAGCGGTTGATGGAAGTGCGCCACTGCTGGCGCAGCAGCAGCAGGATGGCGGAAATCAGCGTGCCCGCGTGTCCGATGCCGATCCACCACACGAAGTTGATGATGGCGAAGCCCCAGCCTACGGGCGCGTTGATGCCCCAGATGCCGGTGCCCACCAGCACCAGCCAGGTCACCGACATCAGCAGCACGTTGGCCAGCACGAAGGCGATGGCGAACCCCACCAGCCAGCCGCGCGAGGTGCGCCGCTGCAGCACGATGGTCGAGATCTTGTCCGTGACCGAGGCAAAGGTGTGCCCCGGCGCGATCACCGGCGCTGGCTTGCTCTGCTGGGGAATTTTGGCTTCGCCCGACATCAGCTCTTCTTCCCTTCCTTCCCTTCTTCCTTCAATTCGAGCTCCGGATTGGGATTGCGCACCGCGGCCAGGTACGTGGTCCGCGGGCGGGTATTCAACTCCGCCAGCAGCGAGTAGTTGCGCGACTCGGCCTTCAGCCTGGCCACGCGGCTGCTCTTGTCGTTGAGGTTGCCGAAGACGATGGCGTCCGCCGGGCAGGCCTGCTGGCAGGCAGTGAGAATTTCGCCGTCGCGCACCGGCCGCCCTTCGCGGTCAGCGCCAATGCGGGCCTCGTTGATGCGCTGCACGCAGTACGTGCATTTCTCCATCACGCCGCGACTGCGCACGGTGACGTCGGGATTGCGGCCCAGCTTGAGGCTGGGCGTTTCGAACTCGGAGAACAGCAGGAAATTGAACCGCCGCACTTTGTAGGGACAGTTGTTGGCGCAATAGCGCGTCCCCACGCAGCGGTTGTACACCATGTCGTTGAGGCCTTCGGAGCTGTGCACCGTGGCCTGCACCGGGCACACCGGCTCGCAGGGCGCGTTCTCGCACTGCATGCAGGGCAGGGGCTGGAAGAAGGTCTGCGGATCGTCGAGCCCGCCTTCGTAGTAGCGGTCAATGCGGATCCAATGCATCTCCCGCCCTATGCTCACCTGCTCCTTGCCCACCACCGGAATGTTGTTCTCCGCCTGGCAAGCCACCACGCAGGCGTTGCAGCCCACGCAGGAGTTCAGATCAATGCTCATGCCCCAGGCATTGCCTTCGTACTTGTGGGGAGGATAGAGCGTCATCTCCGGCCCCGGCTCGTGATGCCGCTTGTGGACGAAGTCGGGATCGGCGGCGAACTCCCGCAGCGTGGCCGCAATCACCGGCTCGCGTCCTTCCATGCTGTGGTGCCCGTGGGTCGCGGTGAGCGGATACTTGCGGTTCAGCGGCGTGAGCTTCAGACCGTGGACCGCCCACTGCGCGCTGCTGGTACGGAGCGCATACGCGTCGAAGCCCGCGCCTGCGGCCACCCGGCCTGCGCGCCGGCGCCCGTAGCCCAGCGTCACCGTCACCGCGTTCGACGGATGCCCGGGCATGATCCAGACTGGCGCCGTCACTTTGCGCCCGGCAGCTTCCAGTTCCACCAGGTCGCCGGGCTTCAAGCCGCATGTTTCCGCGAGCAACGGACTGATGAGCGCGGCGTTGTCCCAGGTGAGCTTGGTGAGCGGACGCGGCAGCTCCTGCAGCCAGCCGT
>CAZXVY010000020.1:2070-17410 GCA_964644115.1 uncultured Terriglobales bacterium | reverse complement strand
CGGGCTGACCGGGCAGGAACAAACGGTCATCGTCCTTCGGGTATCCCGCCGCCGCCGCGAACTCGGCACGCTTCCTGGCCCAGGGGACGAGCAACTGGGGAGAGAATTCGAAGCGACCCGAAGGCGTTTGGCATACCCGGGCCCACTGGCCGTAGGGGTAGGTGGGCTCCCACCAGCCGCCTTTCTCCTTCATTTGTTCGCGCAATTCATCGGCCGTGGTGTAGGTGGGCGCCCACCAGCCGGAGGCTTCCAGCAGCCGGTCCCAGAGCTGTTCCACCCGAGGAGCGAAAACCGAGCCTCTTTGCGCTGCGAACAAGCGGTCCACCCGGTTGTTCAAGTACGCCTCAAAGTTTTCAAACGGCAATGCCGCCTGGGTCTGTCCTTCCAAGCCGGCCGCCAGTTGCAGCACCATGTCGGCCGAATCCCGAATCCCATGCCGGACCGGAATGACCGGTGGCGCCATGGCCAGCAACGCATAGGGAAATCCCGGCGGGGATTCTGCGTCTTGCCATCGTTCCAGAGTGGACGGAATGGGAAGCACGAGATCGGCCATGCTGGAACTCTCATCCAGGAAGGCGCTCCAACTGGCGATAAACGGAACCTGCTGAAACGCTTTGCGAAACGCTTCCCCGTTGGGCTGGGAGAAGACGGGATTGGTCTCGTGCAACAGGAGAGCCTTGACCGGATGGGGCTGCTGGGAAAGGATGGCCTGCGGAAGGTGGGAAAGCCGGAAACCAGGAACGATCCGTTCCGGCACCTGGCCGATGCGCGGCCGTAGACCCTTGTCATCGCTTTCTGCTTGGTCGTCGCCGGACTCTGCCTGGATCAGGACTCCGCCGCGCACGTCGATGCTGCCCATCAACGCGTTCAAGCTGTGCACGGCCATGGCCGCACGAGGATTTCCCGCCAAGCTGCTGGTCTGGCGATCGCCGAGCGCGATCCCCGGCTGATTCTGGGCAAACTCGCGCGCCAGGCGCAGAATGGTCTCCCCGGGAATGCCGGTGGTTTCCGCAACTCGGTTGAGCCGGTATTCGTTCATGACCAGCGAACGAAAGCCGAGGTGACTCTTTCCTTCGGAATCCTTCCAGTCCTCAAATCCGAAGGTCTTGTCTTTGACAAAGGCTGCGTTGTAGAGACCCTCGGTGATCAACGCATAGGCGAGGCCCAGGGCCAGAGTCGCTTCCGTTCCGGGGCGGATCGCGACCCACTCGTCGGCCTTGGCGGCGGTGGGTGAGAATCGTGACTCCGCCTGCACGAACTTGGTGCGCCGGCCTGCTGCCGAGTCGCGCCAGCGTCCGAAGGCGCGCATGATGCTGGTTGGAGCTCCCCAGCCTTCCAGAACATTGACCCCGAAGCTCAGCAGATAGCGGGTGTTTTCGAAGTCGAAGGCCACCGGCCGCTGCACACCCTGCTGCAAGAAAACGGCGGCCTGAAGGGCGTCCAGCCCGGAAGGGGGAACCAGAACATTGGGCGAACCGTAGGCGGCAAGAAACCGCCGCCACAATCGGCTGCGCAGGCCGCGGTTCTCCCGATTGACGAGCACAACCGTATGCGCCTGGCCGTCGTCCCGCAGCTTACGCAGTCGCTCCAGTAGAAGCGCCTGGGCTTCCTCCCATGAGGTCTCCTGCCAACGGGGAGACGCGCGCGTTCCCGTATTTCTCAATGGTTTCTGCAGACGGTCCGGGTGGTAATGGTCCTGCAGGCCGGCCATTCCTTTCGGGCACAGCCCGCCCTGGTTGACGGGATGCAGAGGATTGCCCTGGATGCTGACCGCGCGCTCCCCAATGGTGCGGACTCGCAGGCCGCAACCTGCCGGGCACAGCCCGCAGATGCTGTTGCTCCACCGTTCCGGCCCGCTGGGGACACGGACCTGCTCCTCGCTGAGCATGGCGTTGAATTCGCTGATGCCCCGCAGGGTAACGCCCGAAGTGGCCAGACCCGCGGCGCCACCGGCGCCGAACTGCAGGAAACTGCGGCGGTCAAGTTTCAGGCTCATTTCTTGCCCCCAGGCCCGACGGTATCCTTTCTCCGGTTGAAGTACTCCACCAAGTCCGCGATCTCACCGGGATCGAAGTACGGCCAGGCTATTTTTTGCTCTTCCATGGCGGTGAGCATGAGCGGTCCGTGATTCCACAAGGCGGTGGCCAACAAGTTGACCGAGGCATACCGCTTCTGGCTCAGGTCGGGAGCCGATCCTCCTTCGTGGCAGCTTGTGCATCCTTTCTTTGTGAACAGCTGCCTTCCATGCTCCGGGTTCCCCGCCGTCTCGAAGTAGCGCTCCGCAAACAGATACGAGATCAGGTTGGCCATCTGGTTGCTGGTGAGCTGTCGCTGCACTCGCTGCTGGGAACTCATCTGGGACCACATCACGGGGCCGTGATTCCACATGTCAGCGGCAAATTGGCCCAGGGTTCGCGGCAGCCCACGGGCGGCCAAGTCGGGGCCCAGACGGGCTCCGCGGCCACGGATGGCATGGCAGTGGATACATCCTTTCTGTTGGAAAAGCTTGCGGCCGGACTCCGGATCGGCAGGCCGAAGATAAATGCGGGTACGGGGCCGGGGAGTGACTTCGCGGATATACGCGATCAGGTCGCTCAGGTCGCTATCGCGAAATTGCGGCCAAGCCAGGCCCTGCTCGCGCATTACCGACTGCATCGCCGGGCCGTGATTCCACATGGCCTGGATCCAGCTGACGGGATTACGATAGTCGGCCCATCTCTCCAGGTCGGGTCCAACTCGGCCGCCTTGGCCGCTGATGGCATGGCAGCGGACGCAGCGTTTCTCGGCCAGCAACTCCCGCCCGCGCTCCGCATTTCCCGGTTCGTCCAGGGCGCTTGCCGAGTAGAGAAACGCAAACAGGTCCGACATTTCCTTTTCCTGGAACTGGGGAAGGGCCACATTCTCCAGGCGCATGCGTTCCCACATGGTGGGAGCGTGGTTCCACATGGAGGACAGCAGCGTGCCGGCACTCAAGTGACTGGAGGGGGTACGCGCCAAATCCGGAGCGCTGCGCCCTCCTTCTCCCAGAACCGCGTGGCAGCGGGCGCAGCCCTTGTTGAAAAAGACTTGAATGCCTGCCTTGGGATTGCCCGGCAGGAAGAAAGCGCCGCCGCGTTGGTTCTGTGCCCACAGTTGGACGGAGCCAGCCGCCAGCAGCCCGACGGTGATTCCAGCCAGGCTGCGCCGCAACCACATACGGCCTTGCCGTGTGCTTCTAGCGATGGCAGTCATTGCAGTCCGTCTTGACTCTGGCTTGGCGATGGCACTCGAGGCATGCGTCCATGCTGGGCACCAGGAACGCCCGTCGCGGGGGCGCGGTGGCCTGCTGCATGGGCCCATGGCAGACCGTGCACTCCAGCTTTCCCAACTGCACATGCCGGCGATGCGAGAAATACACATGCGGAGCTACCCGGGTTATCTGGTTCCATTGCAGTTCCTTGCCCGCAGCCGCCAAAGCGCGAAGTTTTTGCTCCTCGGGACTCTCGGTGACAGCTTCCTCGTGGCATGCCAGGCAGGTTGCGAGATTCGGCAAGACGGCGTGGGCCTGGCTTTCGGCGCCGCTGTGGCAGTCCGTGCACGAAAGTCCGCTTTCCAGGTGCTTGGCGTGGTTGAAGGCGATGGGCTGCTGGACGGCCCCCAAATCGAGAGCCCTGAAGCCCAAGATGCCGGCGACGAAAAAGAGCACCAGGCCGGCGACCAGGGGTGGGCCGGGAGACAGGGCGGCGAAGATTGCACTCAGGATGCGCATCGAAGCTATTTCAGCTCCTCCTCCTGAGAATTGAGAAACGCCACCAGATCGCCGACCTCGTTCGCCTCTAGGTGTGGCCAGGGAAGTCCCGTCTCTCGCGTGTGCTGGTACATCTTGGGACCGTGCTGCCACAGAACGGTTGCCAGGCTCACGGAAGTGAAGTTGCCGCGATGCCGCTGCAGGCTGGGTCCCCAGGACGTTCCTTCTCCCGCCGCGCCATGGCAACGGCTGCAGCCGCGCCGGGCGAACACCGCCCGTCCGATCGGTTGCGAGCCCGCGGACTCGAAGTAGCGGAGGCGGTAGAGGAATGCGATCAGGTCAGCCATCTCCTGACCTTCGAAGTGTGGGCGCTCTACTCCCTGCTTTTTCATCGCCTCCCACATGCCTGGAGAGTGATTCCACATGGAGCCCGCAAACTGCACGATGGTCCGCGGCAACTCTCGGTTCGGCCCCAGCTCCGGTCCGTTGCCGCCTCCCTCGCCCTGGATGGAATGGCACGCCATGCAGCCCTTGGAGCGAAAGAGCTTCCAGCCACGGTCCGGATTGGCCGGGAAGAGGTCCCATTCGCGCCTCGGCCCCTGGGAAACTTTCTGGATGTAGGCGAGCAGGTCGTTCATCTCCTGCCCGTCAAAGCGGGGCCAGTTGACACCCGCGCTCTTCATCCGGGCTTCCATCCCGGGAGCGTGGTTCCACATGGCTTGTGCCCAGGCAATGGGAGTGTCCACTCCCACCTTCGACAAGTCCGGACCCGCGTTGCTGCCTCTTCCTTCCAGACCGTGGCATGCCGCACATCCTTTGTTCTGGAAAAGATAGTGGCCACGGTCCACGTTCCCGGATTCGTCCACGTATCGCAGCGCGTACAGAAAGGCAAAGACGTGGGCCATCTCTTCGTTGCTGAAGCTGGGATATACCACCCGCTCTGCGCGCATGCGCTCCCACATTTCGGGAGCGTGATTCCACATCGCGGTCACCAACTGGTTGAGGTCGGAATGCGGGCCTCGCCGAAGAGCCAGGTTCGGCCCCAGCTTGCTCCCTGACTTTCCAACCGCGTGACAATAGCTGCATCCCTTCTCCTCGAATAGGTGGGCGCCCAGGTGAGGATCGCCGGTCAGGAAAGTGCTGAAGCGCTCTTCCTGTCTCCGGTGGTACTGGTAAAGCACCACAGCCAGCAGGGTGACCGCGGCCAGCGTGGCCAGAATCCAAATCCCGAGTTGGCGCTGTGGCGCCATACCTGTGGCTGCCCCTATTCGTGGGCGTACTTCAGCGGCAGATGTTGGTGTGTGCCCTGCTTCTTCCTGGTTTCGTAGTCAAAGGGCTTGTAGAACGGACTCTTGGGGTTGTGGCATGCCTTGCAGGTGCTGGCGTTCAGTGGCGTCAGGCCGGCGGCCAACAGGGCTGCCCGCTTGTACTCCTTGTTCTTCAGGCTCATCAATTCAGGTTTCAGGTAGGTCTCCCCCGGACCGTGGCAGGTCTCACATTGCACGCCGGCCAGTTGCGGTGTCTTTTCCAGGCTTACGAACCCACCGCGTTTCCCGTGCCCCGTGGTATGGCAGGCGAGACATTCGGCCTCCTTCGTATAGTCCTTGTCCGGATCCAGTTTCTTGGCGCGCTTCTGCTCGGCGGCCACGCCCGGCTTCAGCAGTTCGAAGGATTTGGCCATCTTGGTTTCCTGCCAGCTCCGGAACTGCTGCAGGTGGCAGGCTTGGCACTTCTTGGCTCCTACGTATTGCGCCTCTGCCCGGGAGACGGATAACGAAAACAACAGCAGCGGCGCCACCATTGCGAAACCGAACTTGCTTCCCATGCTCCACCCCTTTTGGAAGTAGGCGGGCCTGCACCGCCCTCTATTGCACGTGAGCTGCCACAGGGAGGATCAGGGAGGCTGCGCAGAGCGTCGCGAAACCTAAGCACATGCAGCACTTGAGAACGCTTGTCTTGGATGGGTGGGAGAAACGAACAGGTCGTCGAGAGCCGGCTGAGTCAGAAATCCGGACGCAGTCAGAAAGTGCCGCAGAATTGGGCTGCGGTTATGCCGTCTGGCCGGCGAGGGCTGCCGCCTTGTACTGTCGCAGCTTGCGGTGGAGTGTGTCTCGTGAAATACCCAGCATCGAGGCTGCCTTTGTCCGGTTTCCCTGACAGAGGCGCAGGGCTCGTTCGATGGCCATCTGCTCCAGTTCTTCAAGCGAGGCTACGCTCGAGGTCACATCCGACCCCGCAGCAGCCCGGCTGAAGAGCGGTTTCAGGTCACTCTCCGTGATCTCGAACGGGTCCTGACGAGACAACGCCACCGCACTTTCCAGGATATTCTGCAGTTCCCTCACATTCCCGGGGAAGCTGTACTTGAGCAGCAGGTCCAAGGCCGCGCGCTGCAGACTGATCCTGCGCCCGTGCTTGCGCGCCAGCCGGGTGGTGAGGTGTTGCGCCAGCGCGATAATGTCTTCCCGCCGGGCGCGCAACGGCGGGATCTCGACCACCACGGTGGCGACGCGGAAATACAGATCTTCCCTCAGACACTCGGATTGCAGGGCGGACAGCGACCGATTGGTCGCCGAGACCACCCGCACGTCCACGTGCACCGGGTTGGAACTGCCCACGGGGCGCAGTTCACCCCCCTGCAGGACCCGCAGCAGCTTGACCTGGACTTCTTTCGGCATCTCCCCGATTTCGTCGAGAAAAATCGTTCCCTGGTGCGCCGCCGCGAACAGCCCCGCGGTATCGGCGTAGGCCCCGGTAAACGCTCCTTTCCGTGAACCGAACAGTTCGCTTTCCACCAGCGCGCTGGGCAAAGCCCCGCAGTTGACGGGAAGGAAGGTGCCGCGGAATCGCGGGCTGGCGCCGTGGATCGCACGAGCCAGCATTTCTTTACCCGTGCCCGTCTCCCCCACGATCAGCACCGCCGCATCCGAGGCCGCGGCCGCCTGGGCCCGCTCCAGCACTTTTTGCATGGCGGCGGAGGCAAACACGAAGGACTCGAAGTGGGGACAACTGGCCAGCAAATTCGTTTCCAGCCGGAACACCTGCTGCCGCAATTCAAACAGCTCCATCAGGCGGTCCACCTTGTTGCGCACGGCCTCTCGGTCGAGAGGCTTGGTAAAGTAATCTTCTGCGCCGCGCTTGATCGCCTCCACCGCGGTTTCGACGGTGGCAAAACCGGTGAGGATGATCACCGGAAGGTCGGGGTCGCGGCGATGCAGGGACTCCATCAGTTCGATGCCGCCGCAGCTCGGCATCACCAGGTCCAGCAACGCGAGGCACAGCCGTGGAACTCGTTCCTGTGCCCGCAACGCTTCCTCCGCGGACAACGCGACTTCCACGTCGTATCCTTCCCGGCGCAAGAACTCGGCCAGCGTCTCCGCCAGGTTGGCGTCGTCGTCCACCACCAGGATGGTGCCCAGGGTTTCACTTCTGTCCTTCATGGAGTTGACCCTCCGCGAACCGTCTCGACCATCGCCAGCGGCAATTCCAGGAAGACGGTGGTGCCATTTCCCGGTTGGCTTTCCAGCCACAGTTTCCCGCCGTGTTCCTGGACGATATTTCGGGCCATGGGCAAGCCCAGGCCGGTTCCCTTGCCCGGGCCCTTGGTAGTGAAGAAGGGCTCAAAAATCCGTGCCCCGTCTGCGGCCTGGATGCCGCAGCCGTCATCGGCAATCTCGACCCGGCAACAGTCGAAGGCGTCGCGACATCGAACCGAGATTTTGCCCCCGTGGGCGACCGCGTCCAAGGCATTGCTCAAAAGGATGAGCAGAGCGGCTTCCAACTGATTTCTGTCCCCCAGGACCTGGTTGCCGTTCCCTGCGGCAGAATCGAACGCAATCTTGACCTGTTTGACTGCGGCCAAGGGGGCCAGCGACCCGATGACCGACTCGATCAGACGGCTGAAGATCTCAGGCTGCCGCTGGCAAATCGGCGGCCGGCTGAAATCCAACAATCGCCGCACGAACTGCCGGCAAGACCCGATGCCCGCCTCCAGCCGCTCCAGATCGCCCAGGCAGCCTTGCTCATGTCCGCGGTCTCTCATCATCTGCACGCGCAGCAGCATGGCTGCCAAGGGCGTGTTCAGGTGATGCCCGATCCCGGCCGCCATGCGGCCCATGGTGGTCAGCTTTTCGATTTCCAGCAGCCTCTGGCTGAAGAGCACTCGCTCATGAATATCTGCCGTGACCTCCAGGAACTGCTTGCTGCCCGGAACTTCCTGGTACGGCAACAAGCTGAGTTGCACATCGATAAGATTCCCGCCTCGGCCTTTTCGCTGGGTCTCAAGGTCCAACACCGATTCTCCTGCTTCCACTTTGGCCAGCAGCGCTTCCAACTCTGCTTCTTTTTCAGCGGGAACCGTAGGCAGAGGATTTCCCACAACCTCGGCGGCGCTGAAGCCGTACAGGCGTTCTGCCGCACCATTCCACTCCGTCACCCGGCGCCGGCTATCCAACAAGATGACCGCGCCCGGAAGAGCCCGGACCAGGCCCCGGTAATGCTCGTGCGAGCGATGCAGTTGTTCCTCGTATTGCCGGCGATGGCGCAGCACGTACCATGCCGCCCAGCACACCAGGAGCAGGCTGGAAGCGATACCCCGCGTAAGGTAGAGGTAATGCAGGGTTACATAGTTGAAGTTGCGAAAATAGCGGAATTCAATCAGTTCCCAGATTGCGAATACGGTGGCAACAATGCTGATGCTGGACAGTATCAGCGTGGTCCAAAACCATCGCCGGTCGCGGTCTCTCTCTTCCATGTTGCTCCCCTGCCCGCTCGATCTGGCTCTGACCACGTCCGGTCAAGCGTGCCACCGCAGCCGATGTAGCGCGACGCCGGTGCGACCATGGCTCCCGGTCTATCAGATATCACCGCTGCTAACCAGACTGCTGTGACAAGCATCACACTGGCACGTGAGCAGAGACCTGGAAGAAGGGGCGAAGCAAAAGGAGGGGCCGCCTGCGGTCTGCGTGGGTGTGGCGGTGGTTGCGACCCGTGCTGTGGAAGTTGTTGTAAATCCTAGTTAGTCAGTCATGGACACGGTAGAGGTCTGGGGTTCGAGTCCCCTCGTGCCTACCATCTCCCTCATTGAATCTTCTGCCTACCCGGCGAGAGTGGCGGCCGTGGAAGCCACTCGTTGCGGCGTGGCCACCGGCTGCGGCAGGGCGTTTCCCCAGATGCACTTTGCTGGTTCCAGGCTCTCCAGGCCCACCTGGCTATCGCGGTGGCTGATCCATACCACGCGGTAGCGGGCCCGGCTGTGCCCATGCTCCACCTGGACCACCGTACCGACTTCCAGGCGCTTCACCCCGCGCACCCGCGCGCCCACCAGGGCGATGTCCATGGTCTGGAGCATCAGGTTAAAAGCACGGCCTTGGCCGTCGGTGCCGAAAAGTCGCACTGGAAGCCGTGCGCTGGTTCGTGGTTCCTTGCGATGAGGACGGGCATTCATGGAAGATGTATGATCTGCGCTTGCAGATAACGCATCTTAACCCTTCTGTTGTGGACACGAAAGATAACGGAAGTAACCGCCCGGCCGCCCGAAGGTCACCGGCCTAAGCGGCTGAAAACAGAGGGGGGCAGGGCCGAAAGCGGTGCCCCCGAGCGGGCTTCGATTTGCATTCCTGTCCGTCGGCGCGGAGAATTCCAGCATGGAGATCCGGCAGGCCGGCGACGCCGTGCGAGCAGGCGCTCTCCGCGCCGGCGCCCTGGTGCTGGTAACCCTGAACACGCCGCGGGAAAAGTTCTGGGGCGCGGTGCTGGACATCAATCCTGCGGGCGTGAGCATCCGCGGGCTCGACCTGAACTGCTTCGACGACTTTGCCCGCCAGGTGCGCGCCGGAGAATCGGTGACGCCCGGACTGGTGTTTTTTCCCATGCACCGCGTGGAGCGCATGGAGCTGGACGCCCGCAACGGCGATATCCCGTCGTTGCGCGAGCGTTTCGAAGAGAAGGCGGGAGTGGACATCGCCGCTGGGCTGGGCGCGCTGCCCGATCCCGGCATCCGCGTTGGCGCGACCCTGGCCGAGGCCCAGCGGCTGCTGGTAGCGGCTACGATCGAAGCCGTGGAGGGCGACCTGCCCCGCGCCGCCCGCATCCTGGGCTTGTCCGAGGAGGATCTCAGGAGCCAGCTCACTTCGTGATCCGACAACTGCTCACCGCGCCCAACCAGCTCACGCTGCTCCGCCTGATTTTCATTCCCTTCATCGTCATTTTCGTCCTCGACCAGGAGTGGGGCTGGGCGCTGGGACTGTTTGTGCTGGCCGGACTCACCGACAACCTCGACGGCCTGCTGGCCCGCCTGCTCAAGCAGAAAACCGTGCTCGGCCAGTACCTCGACCCCATCGCCGACAAGCTGCTGCTCTCCACGCTGTTTCTGGTGCTCTCCTTCGCGGGAAAGATTCCCTGGAAGTTCACGGTGCTGGTGTTCAGCCGCGACGTGGGCATCGTGGTCACCAGCGCCATTGTGTACGCCACCACCCCGCTGCGCGACTTCCGCCCCAGCATCTTCGGCAAGGCCAACACCGTGGCCCAGATCGTCACCCTGTTCTTCGTGATGCTGCACGAGCTGCACGCGGCCGCCTGGGTGGCGTACGCCCGCGACGCCGGCTTCTGGATCACGGTGGCCCTCACCGTGATTTCCGGTGTCCATTACGTCATCCTGCTCAACCGCCGCCTGCACGGGATGGGTGAAGGTGGCAGCAAAGGCCCTGGTGGCTAAGCCGAGCCTTTCAAAACGGCCTCCCGGGCACATCGCAAATCACAAATCGCAAATAATCGCAAATCACAAATTGCCAATCCATTTGACCCTCCTTCCAACCCGCCCCTAGAATCAAAGATTCGTTTTCACCATGCTGCGCTTCTTCAACACGCTCACCGACCGCGAGGAAGACTTCCAGCCGCTCGCACCCGGCCACGTTGGCATGTACGCCTGCGGGCCTACGGTGTACGACTACGCGCACATCGGCAACTTCCGCACCTTCGTCTTCATGGACGTGCTGCGCCGCTTCCTGCGGCAGAGCGGCCTTCACCTGAAGCACGTGATGAACATCACCGACGTGGACGACCGCATCATCCACAACGCGGCTGCCGGCAAGCTCACCGTGCACCAGTACACGGAGAAATACGAGCAGGCTTTCCTGGAGGACATGGCCACGCTGAACCTGGAGCAGCCGGAGATCGTGGTGCGCGCCACCGAGCACATTGACGAGATGGCAGTGTTCATTGCCGATCTCGAGCGCAAGGGTTTTGCCTACCGCACCGAAGACGGTTCCTACTACTTCCGCATCGCGAAGTTTCCTGAGTACGGCAAACTCTCGAAGAAGGACTTTGCCGGCATCGAAGACGGCAAGCGCGTGGACGTGGACCGCTACGAGAAAGACAATGCGCGGGACTTCGCGTTGTGGAAGGCGCCCAAGGAAGGCGAGGCCTCGTGGCAGACCAGCATCGGGCCGGGGCGCCCGGGCTGGCACATCGAGTGTTCGGTGATGGCCATGAAGTACCTGGGCGAGAGCTTCGACATCCACCTGGGCGGCGAAGACCTTATCTTCCCCCACCACGAGAACGAAATCGCGCAGTCGGAAGCGCTCACCGGCAAGCCTTTCGCCCGCTTCTGGCTGCACGCGCGGTTTCTGCTGGTGGAGGGCGAGAAGATGTCCAAGAGCCTGGGCAACTATTACACGCTGCGCGACCTGGTGCTCATGGGACACAAGCCGTCGTCGCTGCGCTACCTGCTGGCCTCGGTGCCCTACCACAAGCAGCTCAACTTCACCTTCGACGGCCTGAAGCAGGCGGCGCATTCCGTCGAACGGCTGCGCAATTTCAAGCTGCGTCTGGAAACGGAGAAGTTCCCGGCGGGTGAGAACGCCGCTCTCAGCGCTGCGGCGGAGCAGGCGGCCGCCGCCATGCGCGACGGCCTGGAAGACGACTTGAACACGGCGCAGGCCCTGGCGGCCATCTTCGATCTGGTGCGCGAGGCCAACACCGCCGCCGACAACAGCGCCCTGAAGCAACAGGACGTCGCTAATCTGCTGACGACGCTGCGGCGCTTTGACGAGATCTTTGCTGTGCTGAAGGATGATGACGCGGAGAAGGTGCGCAAAGTCCGGGAATGGGCGCAGAGCGAAGGCAAACTGAAGGATGCAGGAACCTCAGGCGGAGAATCGCTGAGCGATGAGCAAGTTGAGGCGCTGATGGCCGAGCGCGAGCAGGCGCGTCGCGCCCGCGACTTCGCCAAATCCGATGCCATTCGCAAGCAACTGGCCGATGCCGGCATCGTGATCGAAGATCGCAAGGACGGAGCGCGGTGGAAACGGCGGTAGGTCGCCCCGCCGCGACCGGTTTGACCCGCCTACTCGCCACAAATTATGATGGCGCGCTCGCCTTCTGAGCCGCAAACTTCATGATTGGACAGACGGTCTCCCACTACCGCATCATCGGCAAACTGGGCGCAGGGGGCATGGGCGTGGTTTACCGCGCCGAAGACAGCACCTTGCAGCGCGAGGTCGCCCTCAAGTTCCTGCCCACGGAATTGACCGCCGACCCTCTGGCACGCAAGCGTCTGGTGCTGGAAGCCCAGGCCGCCTCCCGCCTTACTCATCCCGACATCGCCACGATTTACGAGGTAGGCGAAAGCGAAGGCACGCCCTTCATTGCCATGGAACTGGTGAGCGGCCAGAGCCTGAAGGACCTGCTCATGCGCGGCCCTCTGCCTCCTGCCCAATTGCTGGAGGTGGCCCGGCACATCGCCGAGGGCCTGCGCGAGGCCCACGAGGCAGGAGTGCTGCATCGCGACATAAAACCCGGCAACATCATGCTGGACTCCAAGGGCAGGGTGAAGATCCTGGACTTCGGGATGGCGGTAATGACCGGCCACGAACGCGCGCCGGGCGAGCCTGAGGAAAGCTTCGTCACCCGCACCGCCAACAGTTGGAGCACCGGCGGCACGGCTCCCTACATGTCCCCGGAGCAGATTCGCGGCGAGGCGGTGGACGCCCGCAGCGACATCTTTTCCTACGGTGTGCTGCTCTATGAATGTCTGACGGGCCGGCTCCCGTTTCACGGCGAAACTTCCATCGATACTCTGCACGCCATCGTGCGCGGGCAACCCACGCCCCTGCGCAGCCTGATTCCGAATGTTTCCAGTGAGTGGGAGCAACTGGTGGAGCGGTGCCTGGCGAAGCCTCCGGCGCAGCGGCCACCATCCATGGCGGTGGTTCTGGAAGCACTGCGCCACGTCGCCGCCCCTCCGGTACAGACGGAAAAGTCACTGGCCGTGCTTTACTTCGAAAATCCCGGCGGCAACAAGGAGGACGACTACTTCCGTGACGGCATTACCGAGGACCTGATTACCGAGCTGCTCAAAATCAAAGGGCTGCGCGTGTTTTCACGTTCTGCGGTCCTTGCCTACCGCGACAAGCAAGCCACCGCTCCCCAGGTTGGCCGGGAACTCAACGCCGCCTATGTGCTGGAAGGCAGCTTGCGCCGGGTGGGCAACCGTCTGCGCCTGAACGCGCAACTGATCGAGACTCGAACCGGCCACGGCGTCTGGGCGGAACGCTACGATCGCCAACTGGAAGACGTCTTCGCCATCCAGGATGAGATCACCCAGAGCATCGCGCGTGCCATGCAAGTGATGCTGACGGAGAAGGAAAAGCGCGCCATCGTGAAGGCCCCCACCTCCGACGTGCAGGCCTACGACTACTACCTGCGGGGACGGCAATTCTTCTACCAGTGGAACCGCAAAGGCCTGGAATTTGCCCGGCAGATGTTTGCCCGGGCCGCGGTGATTGATCCCGGTTATGCGCGCGCCTATGCCGGCGTGGCCGATTGCTGTTCTTCCATTTACCAGTACTACGACGCCAGCGAGGCGAACCTGAAAGAGGCCGACGCCGCCAGCCGCAAAGCCCTAGAGCTCGATCCCGACCTGGCGGAAGCGCACGTCTCACGGGGGATGGCGGTTGCACTCAGCAAGCGCTACGACGAGGCGGTGCGGGAGTTTGAGGCGGCGCTACGGCTGAACCCCAAGCTGTTCGAAGCCTATTACTTTTACGCGCGGGCCCGATTTGCCCAAGGCACCATGGAAGAAGCCGCGCGGTTGTTCGAGCAGGCGTCGCAGATCAACCCCGATGACTATCAGTCCCTCTCCTTGCAAAGTATGGCGTACCAGCGGCTGGGCCGCACTGCCGACGCCCTGGCCTCGCAGCGCGAGTCTCTGCGGCGGGTGGAAAAGCACCTGGAACTGCATCCGGAAGATACGCGGGCGCTCTATTTCGGAGCGCATGCATTCGCTAGCCTGGGGGCGCGCGAAAAGGCCTTGGACTGGACGCGCCGGGCCCTGGCGCTGGAGCCGGAAGACGCCGGCGTCCTCTACAACGTCGGCTGCAACTATGCTGTGCTGGGCGAAACGGATGAGGCCATCCAATGCCTGGAAAAAGCCGTCCGTCTCGGTGAGGGACACAAGGAGTGGTGGGCCAACGATAGCGATCTGGATTCCCTGCGCGCCAATCCGCGCTTCCAAGCGCTTGTGGAGAAACTGACCCACCCCGGAGAGGCGTAGGAAGATCGGGGCCTAGTCCGCCCCGGGCTCGCAAGCAGATAACGCCGGCTCCGCACGCAGGGGCTCGGGCGCAGCCACCGCGGGTTTCACGATGCGCGACGTATTCACCAGCGCCACCGCCGCCAGGATGATAGTTGCGCCGGCGATGATGTAGCCGTCCACCTTCTCGTTCACCACCAGCCAGCCCAGGAACACCGCCACCACCGGATTCACGTAGGCGTAGGTCGCGACCTTCTGCGTGGGCACGTGAGTGAGCAGCCAGATGTAAGCGGTGTGCCCGATCCAGGAGCCGGCGACGATGAGGTACGCGGTGGCGCCAACGCCGCGCAGCGTCCAGCGGACGCGATCCGTCTCGCCCAGCGCAAATCCCAGGGCCAGGTCAACCACACCCGCGATGACCATCTGCCAGGCGGTGGAAACGAAGACGTCCACCTCCAGCTTCCAGCGGCGCGAGGAAACCGATCCCGTGGCCCAGCTCAGCGACGCCAGCACCAGGGCCAGCGCGCCCATCAGCTCCATGCGTCCGCCGAACGAACCGGCTTGCAGGCGCGGCCACAACAGCACCACCAGTCCGGCAATGCCCAGCGCCAACCCGAAAAGGCCGCGGCCCGACAAGCGCTCGTGACGCAGGATGAGCGCCTCGATCACCACCACCCAGATGGGCACGAAGGCCACAATCAGCGCCGCCAAGCCGGAGGCTACGTACAGCTCCGACCAGCAGACCAGCACGTTGCCGCCCATCAGCAGTAAAACGCCGATGGAACCCACGCGCATGAAGTCGCGGCGGGAGAGCGCAATGCGCCGTCCTGTGGCCGCGCAAACCGCCAGCATTACGACTCCGGCGATGAGGAAGCGCACGCCCGCCAGCGTGGCCGGAGGGACTTCTTCCACCGCGATGCGGATGCCGAGGTAGGTCGAGCCCCAGAGCAGGTACACCAGTCCGAAGGCGAGAATGACGCGGAAACGGTGCTGGCGCTCCGATGGGCTCATATCAATTGCTCAAACAATAAAAGGATGAGACGCGCAAGGATGGGTCGGCGATTCGCAATCTTTAGCAGTCCAAT
>CAZXVY010000020.1:0-1970 GCA_964644115.1 uncultured Terriglobales bacterium | reverse complement strand
CAGTACGGGAGACGTTGCAAGCAACGTCTCTACGGGAAGCTCATGAAAATCCTGTAGAGACGCAGCTTGCTGCGTCTCCCAACTTGCTGCGTACTCCCGACTTGCCACGCCTCGCCAGAGACGTTGCAAGCCCGCCGCGGCGGGTCTCTACAAGTTGGTCACGGGCAGGGGCTCGGGGGCGCGCTTCCAGGCGCGCAGCCCGCAAGCCCAGAGCACCCCGCCGGCAAGGCCCGCCACACCGATACCCAGCGCCACCCTGGGCAGGGCCGTGCCGCTATCAATGGCTTGGCCGGCCAGGTACGCTCCCACGCCGATGGCCAGCATGCAAAAACCCAGTTCGGCGGAGAAGACGCGTCCGCGGAAGCGGTCTTCGGTGCCCAGCTGCAGCAGCGTGGTGGAGAGCACCCACACCATGCTGCCGCCCACGTGGGCCAGCGCCACGCTGGCGCAGGCCAGCGTCAGGGACGGAGCCGCAGCCAGCAGCAGATAACCCAGTGCCATGAAGGCATACCCGAACAATATGCCGAAGCGCAGGCGGCGCTCATTCTTCTGTGCCCAAGGCGCCGCCAGCAGAGGTCCGATGAGGGCGCCGACTCCTCGCGCCCCCACCAGCAGGCTCAGGCTGAGCATGGCCGCGCGCTCCGCGTCCAGCCCCGCAGCCGCCAAGGGAAAGGTGCGCTGCGCCAGAACCGGAAACAGCACCCAGCTCCCGCCCACCACGCCCAGCCCGGTCTTGGCGAACAGCGTTACCAGCAGCCGCGGATCGCGGCGCACGTAGCGCATCCCCTCGGCGATGGGAGAAAAGTCCACCAGATCGCGGACGCGGAAGGGAGCATGCCCTTCGCTGTGCGGCTCGGCAAACTGCATGCGGGCGATGAGCACGGCGGAGATGCCGAACGACAGCGCGTTGAGCACGAACACGGTGTCGCGCCCCAGCAGCGATGCCACCACGCCGCCCAGCGCCGCTCCCATGGCCAGGTTGAATGACCAGGTGGTGGCGGAAAGCGTGTTGGCCGCCAGGGCCTGCTCGCGGCGCACCAGGTTGGGGATCACGGCAGTGCGCGCCGGCTCGAAGAAGGCCCACATGACGGTCTCCAGGGCGAGCAGCGGATACACCAGCCACACCGTCTCCCGGCTGCGTACCAGCAGCATGAGCAGCACGATCACCACCCGTGCCAGGTCGGCGGCAATCATCACGTGCTTGCGCCGCAAGCGATCGTTGATCACCCCGGAAGCCGGGCCCAGCAGGGTCTGGGGCAGCACTTGCAGCATCAGCGCCAGCGCCACCGAGTGCGCCTGCCCCGTAATTTCGAGCAGCAGGGTGTAGAGCGCGATGGTATAGAACCAGTCGCCCATCTCGCTGACGATCTGCGCCAGCCACAGGCGGCGGAAGTTGGCGTTGTCGCGCACCAAGCGCCAGTACGTTGCCAGCGAGATGCGCTCGGAGGGCATGGGTTCGAAGGATAACAGTGGGCAAGGAATGTTTGATGTGTGATGTTTGATGTGCGATGTGCGAGGCAGCAATCTGAGTTCACGTCACAAATCACACATCGCACATTCCTTGCCCAAGGGGTTACGCGCGCGCGCTTTTCCAGATATAATGATGACTGGCAAACAGGCATGAAAATTCACGCAAAATGCGGCTTTTTACCGCCCGCAGCCAGCGATTGCTGGGTGGATTTCCTGGTGTGTCCGCGGCGATATCTGGCCGTGCTGCCTGCGCACACCCGTCCCAGCCTTTTCTCCGGCGACTAACCGCATCCTCTCAAACGGAAGCGCCCCGACGTGTCGGGGCAAGTACCCACGCCCGCTGCGGCGGGCCCAGACATTTCCTGGAGGATGAACATGACTACGAAAACCCTTGCAACTTCCGGCCCCAGCATTAAAACCAAGCTGCCCGGACCCAACGCCCAGCGCGTCCTGGAAGGCGATGCGCGGCTGCTCTCGCCTTCCTACACCCGTTCCTACCC